>NZ_JCAMRT010000011.1:0-189920 GCF_059821225.1 Paenibacillus sp. sg306046 | reverse complement strand
GGCGGGCGCTCCGGCGGCGCGGCCGGCTCCCGGTCCGCCGGGCATGGCGGCGGGCGCTCCGGCGGCGCGGCCGACTCCCGGTCCGCCGGGCATGGCGGCGGACGCTCCGGCGGCGTTGGCGGCTCTCGGTCCGGCGGCATGGGCAGTCTGGAGCAACAAGTAGCTTGGCCCGAGTTTTCTCAGCTTTCTCCAGAAGCTCTGAATGGTTGGCAGTCTTTATTTCCTGAGGAAACTGCAGTGGAGCAATCAGAGCGTCCAAATGGCGCCGCTCGTTCCAGACCACGGACAGGACGGCCGTCCGGCCAGCAACGCAACGGCTCCTGTGCGAAGCGCTCAACTTCGAGCCGGTGCAAACGCAATGGCTCCGCTGCTAATGGCACCGGAAATGCCAGCCGGAGCCGGCGAGGCTCCCGGAAGCGCGGCAGCAACTGCTGCCGGCGCTAATCAAGCTGCTGCCAGTAAGCAGGCTGCAAGCAAATAGAACCTCCTGACTCGCTTTGTGCTGCAACGAGTCAAGAGGTTCTTTCGTTTTAATAATGAACGAGTGAAAGGACTTCAACGCCGTCAAGCTTGTCGCGCCCGTTCAGCTCCTGCAGTTCAATCAGAAACGCTGCGCCAACAACTTCGCCGCCAAGCTGGCGTACCAGATTAATGGACGTGGCGATCGTTCCGCCCGTAGCAAGCAGATCGTCAGCGATCAGCACCTTTTGGCCTGGAGCAATCGCATCCGCATGCATCGCCAGCTTGTCGTTGCCATATTCCAGCGCATAGTCGGCTTCAATCGTGTCGCCCGGCAGCTTGCCGCTCTTGCGAATCGGAATAAACCCGACGCCCAGCGCTACCGCCAGCGGCGCGCCGATCACGAAGCCACGCGCCTCAGGCCCCGCGATACAGTCGATGTGCTTGTCCTTCAGACGCTCAGCCAGCTCCGAGATGACAGCGCGGTAAGCTTCGCCGTCCTTCAACAAGGTCGTAATATCCTTGAAGCTGATGCCTGGTTTCGGGAAATCCGCGATTTCCCGAATATAAGTTTTGTAGTCCATACAATCTCCTCCATGTAGATCGCGATCGCGATAACTTCATCCCTATCTATAGCTTCATCCGGTGTACGTGCACGTACATACTCAGGCAAACTGCTGGAGCAGCTCCTTCGCCGAGGAGTAAAGCAAGGCTTGCTCGATCTCGGGACGCTTCATCCGGGCCTGATACAATAACGAAGTCGATAGCTCCCGTTTCGGAGCATGCGGCTCCGCCGGCACCAGCCGATAGCCGCCGCCCGTTGTAGGCGCAGCGATGCCCAGCTCCGTGAACACCTCCAGCATAAAAGAAACCATCGACGCCGACAAGCCCGTCCGTCTGGCGATCGCCTGGCAGAAGCCCGCATCGGCCGCTGATCCCTCCGACGCCTTTTCCAGCATAGCCACGGCGCCGTAAACGGACTTAAACATATCCCGTCCCGGCACGGCGGCAGCTTGGCGGTCATTCTCCGTCTCGCCAAACACCGCGTAGTAACGGCGGGCAGCCCGGGCAGCCTGGGACAACGCCTCAATTTGCTCCAGCTTGTCCGGCACGTCAAATACGATGATATCTTCAGCCGCTGACAAAGCGCAGGAGCCGGCCCGTTCATTTAACGGATGCATAGCCAAGTGGATATCAATCGACCAGATCGCCGTCTCGGCGGCAAACGGCTTGAGTACGGCAGGCAGCCCCCGCCCAAACACGATGACGGCTGGCGGCACGCTGCCACCCGCTTCGCCGGGCGGCTTGCGCTTGCACTTGTCCACCAGTTCGGCGATGCGGCGCTCCGGACGCGTAGCCCCGCGCCAATCAAACAGCTGAATGTCACCAATACGCAGATCCTGAATGACCATCTGCGGGCGGCGTATGCCGTTCCATTCATTGATGGACAGCTCGCCCAGCACATCCACCCTCGCCGACGGCGAAATCCATTCCGACAGCACACCTTTGCCGAAGCCAATGGCTTCAATCCCGGCGGCAGACTCGGCGGCGGCATCCGTCAGCATCAGCTTCAGATGCTGCTTTTCTTTCCCGAGCGTTCGCATTTCCTCAAGCGCCAGCCCTTCAACGACAAACCTTGGAGCCGGATTCCCCATTCCAAACGGCCCCAGCAGCTCTAACTGGCGTATATTGTCCAGAGTGATGTCCGCTGCTGCGCACACCAGATCCGCCTGAATAACCGGCGTCAAATCTTCCGGACGCAGCCACGCCTCGGCCAGCAAATTCAGCTGCACCGACAGCTCTGCCAGCGCATCCTGCTTTAACGTCATCCCCGCTGCCATCTGGTGACCGCCGTAATGGTCAAGCAGCCGCTCGCATTCAGTCAGCGCATGGTGCATATCGAAGCCGGGAATGGAGCGGGCAGAGCCTTTAGCCAGTCCCGTCTCCTTGTCGATGCCAAGCACCAGCGTCGGGCGGTAGTAACGATCAACCATCTTGGAAGCAACAATGCCGATCACGCCTACGTTCCAATCCGGCTGCGCCAGCACCAGCACCTTGGGCAGCCCGCCTGCGGCAGCCTTCAGCCCCTCAACCAGCTCCGCCGCTTCCTTCGTCATATCGTCTACGATTCGCTGGCGCTCCTTGTTGAGCGCGTCGAGGCTGTCAGCCAGCTGCATCGCTTCCTGCGGATCATCGGACGTCAGCAGCTTGACCGCTGCATCCGCGCTAAGCAACCGCCCGCTGGCATTGATGCGCGGCGCCAGCGCAAACCCGATATGCGTCGAATTTACTTCCTTGACGGCAACGCCGGACACCTCCAGCAAAGCCCGGAGCCCGGCGTTCGCAGTCGAGCGCATACGTTCAATCCCTTGCTTCACCATAATGCGGTTTTCATCCGTCAGCTGCATCAAGTCGGCGATCGTACCGATCGCCACATATTCCAGCAGCTCCTCCGGCCAGCGTCCGAGCAGCGCTTGCGCCAGCTTGAAGGCAACGCCGACACCGGCCAGCTGCTTGAACGGATACGGACAGCCCGGTTTTTTCGGATTCACAAGCGCATAAGCAGCCGGAAGCAGCTCAGGAGGCTCATGATGGTCCGTAACAACCACATCAATGCCAAGCGAAGCGGCATAAGCAATCTGCTCAACCGCGCTAATGCCCGTATCCACGGTGACAATCAGTCCGATTCCCTGTTGCTTGGCCAGATCAATCGCTCCATGATTCAGCCCGTACCCTTCCTGTACCCGGTGCGGAATATACGTATCGAAGCTGCAGTCGAGCTGCTTGAGCAGCGCAACCATCAACGAGGTGCTGCTGACGCCATCGGCATCGTAGTCGCCGTAGACCCGGATCTTCTCTCCTGCTTCAATTGCCCGGCGAATGCGGCTCACAGCCAGCTCCATGCCGTCCAAAAGGAACGGATCATGAGCCAAATCCGTTCCTCCGCTTAAAAACTCAGCTGCATGCCGGGCATCTGTGAATCCCCTGGCGACCAGCAGCCGCGACAGCAGCGGGGAAACATTCAGCTCCTCGGCAAGCTCCTGAACCTGGTTCTTGTCTGCTTCCGTCTGACCGAAGGTCCAGCTTGCTTTTCCTTGCAGCATACGGTGAATCCTCCTTAATTATTCCAAGTTGCGGTTGCTGTTAATGCAGCAGCGTCGGCTGATCATCATGCTCGACATCCGCATTTTTATAAGGGTAGCCCGGATCATAAGGGATCACCTGGACGTCCACCTCGGCCACATGCGTAAACCGCTTCATCAGTGCCTGCTTGACCATTTTCGCGATTTCATGTCCTTCGTAAATGCTAATGCGGGGATTCACGCTGATTTTCACGTCAATCGTCACATAATGGCCTTGCTCCTTCGCTTGCAGGTCGTCAATTGAAATGACGCCCTTGATCCGCTGCACCGTGGACAGAAAATGCTGCGCTTCCTCCACTTGGACGGAACGCGGCTTCGATTGAAGCGTCGCTTCCAGCAGCAGACGGCAGCCTTTCCATAAAATCGCAGCGGCGACAACCAGCGCCGCCAGCGCATCAAGCATGTACAAAGCCGTTATTCCGAAATAACCGGCGGTCAGTGAGCCGCTCAGACCGATGCAGGCAATCAACGATGGCCCCAGGTCCCTGTGCTTGCGGGCCGCCGCAACGGCCGGTTGCGGATTAGCCAACTGGCGGGCCAGCTTGAGCTGGTGCCGAAACCATAATTCCTTACCTGCAATAGAGAGGAGAAGTATAAGTAGTGCGATTGCTTTCGGAGGCTGCCCGACGCCTTGCTGCAGCGATCTTGCCGTCATCAATGCGATCTCAAGGCTCGCTGTCATCAGCAAAGCAGCCAGCAGCGCGGCAAGGACGGGTCCTAGCTTGTTTTTGACGACTGAGCCTTCGTTGAGCAGCCCAAAACGGCCGCTTCTGGCCGCTCCCAGCTCCGCCAGTGCGCTGAGGACGTAGGAAGCCGAATAGACGGCGTCGGCCAGCAGCGCTTTACTTTGCGCCATGATGCCGAAGGCGCCCTTCACGGCTACGAGCGTCAGATGCAGCCCGATACCGCTCCATACGTTCATCGTCGCCTGCTTCGTTCTGTTTTCAGTCATGGAGCCACTCCTCTATGAACGGGAATACCTGTCTAGCGCCGGAAAAAGAGAAGCCGCCGCATGTTAGGCTGACGCGACGGCCTACGTATTTGTGCTTACGCAGCAGCTTTTTTCTTGGTGCCCAGCGCCTTCTTTTTCAGCTCATACCAGAGCGGACCGGCGATACAAATCGACGAGTACGCACCGCTGGTCAACCCGATCAGCTTCGCGAGCGCGAACAGCTTGATCGCCGGGCTGCCGAAAATAAGCAAGCAAAGCGCTGCTATCAATACCGTGATAACCGTGTTAAGGTTTCGCTTCATCGTCTGCCAGATACTGTCATGCAGCAGATTGGACAAATCATCTGCTGTTTTCAGACGGGCAAAGCGCAGGTTTTCACGGACACGGTCAAATATAACAATCTTATCATTGATGGAGTAACCGATGGTTGTCAAAATTGCCGCCATAAACGGCAGGTTGACCTCCATTCGGAAAATCGCAAAAAAGCTGATGACGACAAATGCGTCATGCAAAATGGCAATGATCGAAGCGATGGCAAAGCGCCATTCAAACCGGATCGTCACATACAAAGCAATCGCAATGCTCGCCACGCCGATGGCCAGCAGCGCCTTATTTTGCTGCTCGATCGCCATATCCGCCGTTACCGTGTTAACCTCTTGGGACACGCTGTCGCCGTAGGTAGCAATAAAGGCTTGCTTTACCTTTGTCACCGTCGCTTCATCCACAATGTCGCTGAACCGGACGGACAGCCTCGTTCCATTATCGCCGCCGAGTGTGATTGTCTCCGGCTCAGCGCCGCTGGCCTTGATCAGCTCCTCGGCCTTCGCCTTGTCCATCGTTTGTGCGGCTGAAATATCCATGGACGTACCAGCGCGGAAGTCAACGCCGTAGTTCAGCCCTTTCCACGACAGCATAATGACCCCGAGCAAGCAAATCAACAGCGATGCGATATAAAAATATTTGCGGTGCTTGACGAAGTCAAAATAGTGTTTAAAATAGTCATGCGTATTTGTAACATGGACATTCTTGGATGGGTTAGAGTGCACGGATTTCCGACTCCTTTACGCCAAAGTAAGACGGCTTCTTGAACACATTGGCGCGAATCAGCAAGACGAGCAAAAGCCGCGCAAAGAAGATGTTGGTCACGATACTCAGCGCAATGGTGAGCATATTGGTCAAAGCAAAGCCGCGGATGGCGCCGTTACCGATGTAGAAAAGCACCGCTCCACAAATAATATTCGTAATATTCGCGTCCATGATGGTGCGGAAGGAATGCTTCGAGCCCGCCTTGAGCGAGGACAGGATGCTTTTGCCGCTGCGAATTTCTTCCTTGATCCGTTCAGCCGTAATTATGTTGGCGTCAACGGCCATCCCTACGCCGAGAATAAACGCAGCAATGCCTGGAAGCGTCAGCGTTGCATTGATCAGTTCAAATACCAGCAGCAGCAGCCAACCGAATGTAATAATCGAAATCGACGCAACCAGCCCTGGAATGCGATAGAAAAAAAGCATAAATATCAGGATCAGCACGGAGCCGATCAAACCGGCCTTCACCGTCTCCTGCAGCGACTGCAAGCCCAGCGTAGCGCCTACGCTTTGGGTATATTTTTCGGTCAGCTTGAGCGGCAGCGCGCCCAGGTTGATCGTGTCAGCCAGCTTCTTCGCTTCGTCAAAGGTGAAGTTGCCCGTAATCGTCGCTTTGCCATCCGTCAGCACCTGCTGAATGACTGGCGAGGACAATTGGGTTTCGTCCAGATAAATGCTCAGCGGTTGACCAAGCAGCTTCTCCGTCACCTTGCGAAATTTCTCCTTGTCTTTCACTTCAATCGCGATCATCGGACGGTTCGTCTGGTCAAACTGCACCGCGGCGGCGCCTTCGACGAAATCGTTGCCGAGCATTTCCTTCGTTCCGTCCGGACCGCGGAAAGTCAGCTCTGCCGGCTCCTTGATCACCTTCCGTACTTCCTCTTCATTGCTGACTCCGGGAAACTTGACACGAATCCGGTCCGTTCCTTCTGTTGTCACTTCCGGCTCGGTGACGCCCAGCGAGTTCGCCCGCTGCTCCAGACTGATAGCTGTCTGGGTCAGTGAGTCCTTCGTAACCGGCTTACCGGCCTCAATTGGCTCAGCGACATACAAAATCTCGAATCCGCCCTTCAAGTCGAGACCCAGCTTAACATTCTTGACGAGATTAGGGCTCGACAGTCCGATCGAAATGCCTACGATCAGAACTATCGCCAAAAAAGTGACGATGCGTTTGATGTCCATAAGGATCTCCTTCCACACTCAATAGTCCTATTATACCCACCTGTGAAAAACGAGTCAATTTGCCATTTGAACGCCTGAAATGTCAGCAAACGATAGGAAGAAAACCTCTATCGGGCCATGTTGAACTGATGCTGAATCATCCCGAATGTTAAAAAGACACCCGCTTATGTGATGCGGGTGTCTTTGAGCGCACTCATCGTCATCCAGTTCATAAACGAAGTTACCTTGAGCGACAAAATATCATTCACGATTTGATGCAAGGCCGGCATTCCATGCTTGCGGTATTTGTCGCTGACACACTCCCAAATTTCCGAGCCGGTCACATAGGCATAGCCAAGCATGCGAAATTCCTCTGCCTTGCTCACACAAATTTGCTCGATCATATAGCTAAGCTCTTCCCCGTCCAGCATCGGCTCCGTTTCCTCCGCCTCCGCAGAAAGTTCAGCCTCGGCTTCCCGCTCCGCTGACAGAAAAGCCTCCGGGTCCGGCGCAGCCAGCGCTTTCTTAGCGTGTGCGCGTGCTTCCTCCGTTCGCAACAATGCCGTCTCTACCGTAGCTGCCGCCTCGATCATGCCCGGCTTCGCCGATTCATCAGCCAGGCTAGCTTCCCTTGCGTTGCCAGTCCGGGCTTCCCTGACTTCCGCAGCTGACTTCTGCTCCGCCGCTCCGACCTCCAGCTCGCGGATCAGCTCGTTAACCGTTTCAGCTGCATAGCTCTGATTTGGATTGGCAAAAAACAGCTCCATATACGGCATGCTGGGAACAGGCGGAATAACAGCCGCCGTCCCGTATACCTCGGATGGCTCGCGCCCCACAGACGCCGTTTCATTTACCTCGATCGACTCGCGACCCCCAGACGACGCTTCATCTGCCTCGGATGGCTCGCGCCCCGTTTGTGTTTCGTTGCTTCCGTCCCAAGCTGCAGCATCATCTATTGCGGCCGGGGCTTGCTTGCCGCTGTCCGGCGTCTCTTCATCCCTGCTGTGAAATGTCTCCGCCGCGTGTGGTTCGCCGACTTGTTCAGTCTGCTCCTCATTCCGCTCCTCGGCTGGCCCGTCCATCCGTTTGTCGTCCCCCATGCTCTATCCCTCCCGATGCGAAGCCGTGCTCTGCCTGTATCGTATGTAATTCGCTGCCTTCAGCCAATTTCCTGCTTCGCCTCCAGACAGGGCTTGTATAAAAATGTGTGCATGGCTGCGGACAGGTTATGCATATCCATTACTATACTCCTGCCGTGGAAAAGAGGTTATCCCTTTGACTAAACAAACCTTCATTAAAGGCACGATGATCTTACTTGCCGCCGGTTTGATTAACCGGATATTGGGCTTTATTCCCCGGATAACGCTCCCGCGGGTCATCGGAGCAGAGGGGATCGGACTGTACCAGATGGGCTGGCCTTTTCTCGTTGTCATCCTGACGCTGGTCACGGGCGGCATCCCGATTGCGGTGGCCAAGCTTGTCGCCGAAGCCGAGGCCGAAGGAAACGAGACGCGGGTTCGCGCCATTTTCCGCATCGCGCTGCTGCTCGCTCTTGGACTGGGACTGACGTTTACCGGCGTTATTTTTTACAGCGCCCGCTGGATTACCGAGCATTTGTTCACCGACCCGCGCGTCTACTTCACCTTCCTGTGCATGACCCCGATTGTTCCGCTTGTTGCGGTGTCGTCCGTGTATCGCGGCTATTTTCAAGGACGGCAAAATATGATTCCGACCGCCGTCTCCCAAGTGACCGAAACCATGGTGCGAATCGTAACGGTGCTGGCGTTTGCCTATCTGATGCTGCCTTACGGGATCGCCTACGCAGCCGCCGGTGCGATGGTCGGCGTACTGGCCGGTGAAATCGCAGCTATGCTCGTGCTGATGCTGCTGCATAAGCGGGAGTCCGCTCCATCAGCCCCCCGCATCTCCTATGCTGCCGCCGCCGGATCAGAGAAGCGGCCTGCCCGCAGCAGCCTGGGGCAATTGCTCAAGCTTGCACTCCCCGTCACCGGCAGCAAGCTCGTCGGCTCCGGCTCGTATTTTCTGGAATCCATTCTGATCGTGCAAAGTCTGGCCGCCGCCGGTGTGGCTACCGCGATGGCCACGGCCCAATACGGTGCGCTGCAAGGTATGGTCATCCCGGTTCTCATGCTGCCAAGCGCCTTGACGTACTCGCTCGCCGTTTCGCTGGTTCCTTCGCTGTCAGAGGCTGCAGCCAAAGGAGATATGAAAACCATTCACATGCGGCTTCACCAGTCGCTTCGCTTGGCGTTAGTAACCGGAGCGCCGTTCGCCATGCTCATGTACGTGCTGGCCGAGCCGATCTGCGCTTATATGTACGGGCAGCCGGAGGTAGGCGCCATGCTGCGGTTAATGGCCCCCGCCGCTTTGTTTATTTATGTGCAGGCTCCGCTGCAAGCCGCGCTGCAGGCGCTCGATAAGCCGGGCGCGGCGCTCATCAACACCTTGATCGGCTCGGCCGTCAAGCTCACGCTGATCTACATACTGGCCAGCCGCCCGGAATTCGGTATTTTGGGCGCGATCGTTGCAATTACCGTAAACATTATGCTTGTTACCGTTCTGCATGGCTACAGTGTCGCTCGCCTGCTGCATTTTCGAATGTCCGCCAGCGAGTTTGTGAAAGTCGGCATCAGTACTCTGGGAGCAGGCTGGGTCAGCGCTTTATTTATGCAGCTCACTTGGCTGGAGGCCGGAATTGGCCGGTTTCTGGTTGCATGCGCAGCCGGCTTTGCCAGCTATCTCGCTTTGGCGCTGTTCACTCGACTGATTGATCGGGACGACTTCTTCCGCGTGCTGCTGCTGGGAAAAAAGCTTGTGAAGCCATAAGCGGCAAAATGAGCATGAGGGGAGGACCGTCAGCGGATTTTATCAATAAACCACTTGCCGCGATGATCAATGGAACAGAAAAACACGTCCTTGAATTCCTTAATATCGCGCGCCCGCAGCTCTTTTTTTAGCCAAAATCGGGTTTGCCCCAGCTTCCGCAAGCTTTCCTCCTGCACCTTTCCGTCCATAATGAGCGGCAGCGGCAAACCCTCGTATCGAAATAAAGCGGGCTCGGCCGACTCAGACGCGGAGGATATCGGCTCTGAAGACAACGGATTAGCTGTGCCAGCGGCTGACTCGGACGGCTTGCTTTTTTTCTCCTTCACGGTCAGCTTGCCGGAGGTTTCGAGAATGGCAAATTCGACATCGGCCGGACTCATAATTTTATTCTCCCGCAGTTGAAGCAGCAAGTCGTCCAGGTTATAGCGCTGCTTGCTCATTTCCGTGCGATTCAGCTTGCCGTTTTCCACCAGAACCGCGCCCCGCCCCTCGATCCAGCGGCGAATCCGCTCATTTTTCAGAGAGATGTAGGCAATTAAAATTTGCACGGCCACGAGCGTCAGCATCGGCAGCAGCCCTTCAATCAACGGCTTCCGGACATCCTCCAGCACGAAAACTGCAATTTCAGCGATCATAATGGAAATCACAAGATCAAAAATCGACAGCTTGCCGATTTCCCGCTTGCCCATAATCCGCATCGTCAGAAATACAAGCAAATAAAGCAAAATGGTACGCCAGAACAAAGCCCAAAGCTCCATAAAGACCATCCCTCCCGGCTGTCGGTTCAATGGGTATTGTGACCTTGGCCGCAATGCCGCATTCGGGTGAAATGTTGGTAACGGACTTGTACTATTCCCCTGCGCCAGCCCATACAATGAAAACAAGCTCAGTTAAGGAGGTTGCCCTCTGATGAACCGTTCGCCGATGTTTGCCGGCTTGACCTATTCCGCCGGCGTCGCTCTCGCAGGTACGCTGCTTGCTTCACTTCTGATGCTTGGCACCGGATTGTCTGAACACTCCTGGCTTGCGGTTACGCTGTTTATTCACGGACTTGCGCTGTTCGTCGGCGGAGTTGTTACCGGCAAACGGTGCGAATCGCGCGGCTGGTACCACGGCGGTCTGCTTGGCCTCGCCTATACGTTCATCGTCTGGCTGATTGGCTTTCTCGCCTATGACAGCGGCTTTACGAACGAGCTGATGATGATCGCCGGGCTGGCGCTGGCGGCCGGAGCATTCGGCGGCATGATTGGCGTCAATGTGAAAAAGTAACGGGCGACAGACCGCTCGGCCATCCGATGAAAAAACCCGAACCTGTGCCGGAGCTAGGTTCGGGTTTTTTCATCGGGAAAGCGTATCAGTTAACGGGACGAGGCACTTTCCGGCGCAGCTTGAATCGAATTGATCGCGGAGCGCTCAAATGTCAGCTTCGTGACATCATTGACGCGCAAAACAACCGTATCATCCGTCAGCTCAACAATCGTGCCATGAAGCCCTCCGATCGTGACGATTTTGTCGCCTCGCTTCAGATTGCCCAGCATCATGTTGCGCGTCTTCTGGCGCTTCTGCTGCGGACGAATCAGCAGGAAGTAAAGCACAGCAAACATCAGAATAAATGGACCGAACTGCGTGGCATAAGTCAACAAAGTTGATGGCGCGGCCGCATCTGTTGCCAAAAACATAGGAATCCCTCCCCTTTTTAACTTACAGCTTTATGTAATGGTTAGCTAAAACCCTTTGCTATGCTCATCAATACCGTATTGTGCAAAAAATTCGTCGCGGAAATCCAGCAGCCGGTCTTCACGAATCGCCTGACGGACGCCGCGCATCAGCTCCAGCAGGAAATGCAGGTTATGATACGTTGTGAGACGAATGCCAAACGTTTCGTCAGCCTTGATTAAATGGCGGATATATGCCCGCGAATAATGCTTGCAGGTGTAGCAGCTGCAAGCAGGGTCAAGCGGACCGAAATCCTCCGCATACTTCGCGTTGCGTACGACAAGCCGTCCTTGGCTGGTCATGACCGTGCCGTTGCGTGCGATCCGGGTCGGCAGCACGCAATCAAACATGTCAATGCCGCGAATCGAGCCTTCAATCAGCGCATCCGGCGAGCCGACGCCCATTAAATAGCGGGGTTTGGCCGCAGGCAGCAGCGGAACCGTATAATCCAGCACTTCCATCATCAGCGGCTTAGGCTCGCCGACACTTAATCCCCCAATAGCATACCCCGGGAAATCCATGGAAGTCAACTCAGCGGCGCTCTGCTTGCGCAGATCCTCATACATCCCGCCCTGGATGATCGCAAACAGCCCTTGATCATGCTTGCGGCTATGCGCCTCCAAACAACGCGCAGCCCAGCGAGTCGTCCGCTCCAATGACTGCTTGGCGTAGCTATGCTCGGCCGGATACGGCGGGCATTCGTCGAACGCCATAATAATATCCGCGCCCAGCGCATTTTGAATTTCGATGGATTTCTCCGGCGAAATAAACAGCTTGTCCCCGTTCAGATGCGAACGGAACTGCACGCCTTCCTCCGTAATTTTCCGCATCTCGCTGAGTGAAAACACCTGGAAGCCGCCGCTATCGGTCAAAATCGGACGATCCCAGTTCATAAACTTGTGCAGCCCGCCGGCCTTCTTCACAATCTCATGGCCCGGACGCAAAAACAAATGATACGTATTGCTCAAAATGATATGCGCATCCATCTGCTTGATTTCTTCCGGACTCATCGTCTTTACGCTTGCTTGCGTGCCGACCGGCATAAAGGCCGGTGTTTCAATCGTGCCGTGCGGCGTGTGTACGCGTCCGAGCCGCGCGCCCGACTGCTTGCACGTTTTAATCGGTTCATAGGTAATCGCCATCAGATCACTTCCTTCAATAAATAAACATCGCGTCGCCAAAGCTGAAAAACCGGTATTCCCGCTCCACAGCTTCCCTGTATGCGGCCAGTACATGCTCGCGCCCGGCCAAGGCGCTGATCAGCATCAGCAGCGTGGACTTGGGCAAGTGGAAATTGGTCAGCAGCGCATCTACGATCCTGTACCGGTAGCCGGGATAAATGAAAATCCCGGTCCAGCCGCTGCCCGCCTCCAGCACGCCGTCCTCCCGCGCAGCCGTTTCCAGCGTGCGCGCGCTGGTCGTGCCGACAGCGACGACCCGACCACCGCTCGCCTTGGCCGCATTGATACGGTCCGCCGTTTCCTGGGTCACCTCATAAAACTCCTCGTGCATCTCATGCTCATCAATACTTTCAGCCGACACCGGACGGAATGTGCCCAGTCCGACATGCAGCGTCACATAGGCCAGCTGCACGCCTTTCTCCTCCAGCTTCCGCAAGTAAGCCTCGGTAAAGTGCAGCCCTGCCGTCGGAGCGGCCGCTGAGCCTTGATGCCTGGCGTAAACGGTCTGGTACCGTTCCCGTTCCGGGAGCTGTTCCTTAATATAGGGAGGCAGCGGCATATGGCCGAGCAGATCCAGGATTTCATTAAAAATACCGGTGTACGAAAAACGCAGTACCCGTGTGCCCATCTCGCCCTCGGCTTCCACCGTTGCCGTCAGCAACGGAGCAGCCGCAGCCTCGCCCGGCTCCTGTACCCCGCCGCCAAATGCGATACGCGCTCCCGTTTTCAGCCGTTTGCCCGGCTTCACCAGCGCTTCCCAGGCATCACCTTCAAGCTGCTTGAGCAGCAGCACCTCCACCTTCGCTCCGGTATCCGGCTTCACGCCAAACAGCCGGGCTGGAATGACTCTCGTATCATTAAGCACGAGCACGTCCCCGGCTTGCAGCATAGACTCCAGTTGTTCAAAGCCGTGATGGGCAAGCTCCCCGGTCTGCTTATTCAGCGTAAGCAGCCGGGAAGCTGTCCGATCCGCGAGCGGCGTCTGCGCGATCAACGATTCCGGCAGATGATAATCAAATAAATCAACTTGCATGGTTGCTTCTCATTCCCTCGGTTATATAATCGTCCGCCCTCGCGTTGGAGCTTGCTTGGAGGGCAGCTGCGTTAAGGCGCTGACTTGGTCAATTGCACGCCGGTATAATACGTTTGCAAAATGCGGGCATAATCATGGCCTTGCTCAGCCAGTCCCTTGGCCCCCCATTGGCTCATGCCCAATCCATGTCCGAAGCCTTGTCCGTTAAAGACAAACACCGGTTTGGCCGACATCACCTTCACCGTGCCGTCTCCGCTCAATACGAAAAAGGATTCGGCCTTGAGCGCCTGAGCGGCTCCTGATCCGCCAAGGACGTACATGGGCTGCGCCGAGCTGCCGGAGCTGGCTGCGCCCGCGGCTCCCTGTATAGTATAGCGTCCCGATTCCTCAATTTCAAACCGGGTGCTGGGCAGCCCGCCGAGCAGCGAACGAAGCGCGTCCGGGTAGGTCGTTTTGACCGGTTGACCGTTAACCGCAATTTCCAGCGCCCGCCCTGATGGTCCGCGTTGCGTAACCTCCAGGCTATGAATAGCGGAGCCAGCGGAAGCCGGCAGCGATGCTCCGAGCAGCTTCTTCAGCCTTGCTTCATCATACGGTCCGCGCACCCACGCATAGGCGCTCGATTCCATCGTTTCGCCGAGCACGATAAACCGCGTACCGACCTCCGCCTTGGCAATGGCCGGGTTCGTTGTGTTGTCGACAAATGGAGCGGAGCGAATGTTAACCGTTTCCTTATAGGATTCATATAACGGGAAGCCCGCCGCGTTGGTCTGTCCGGTATTTCTGGCATAGTCAGAATGAATGTAGCCCAGCGTCCCGTCGGTCAACACAATCCGGTACCACGGCTTTTTCCCCGTCTGCGCGCCCTCGTCTGGCGAAGGAACACTGACCAGATACGGCACCGGATTGCCCCATACCTCCGTCGAATCAGCCGTCAGCCCGCCTGCATTGGAGAAAAACAGCGGGTCGATCAAGGCTCCCTTATAAGTCAGCACCTCGTCACGAGTTGCATCAACCGCCTGCACGGCGGCAGGAAACTCTGCCTCAATCCCTTTATAGACCTGATCCAGCGTCGTGTCGCTGACGTGCGCAATCCCGTATTTCATTCCTTGCTTTTTCACATAAGTACGCGCCGCGACAGCTTGCGCCTTCAACGCTTCCGCAGGCCAGGAAGGGCTCAGCTCCGAGCCGAGCACACCGTACAAATACTGGCTCATCGGCACCTCATTGATCACGGCAAGCTTGCCGCCGAGCGATGTCACTTCGATTCCGCCGCGATACGTACGTCCAGAGCGCTCCGCAACCTGTACGCCGCCTTGAGCATCGGCAGCGGCCGCCCACAGCTTCGCACCGCTGCCGACGACAAATGCCGTGACCGCTTCCGTCCCCGCCTTCGCGGAAACGGCAAGCTCCTGCCGCTTCAGCACATACGCAGCCGCCGGGTCAATGGCTGTCAGCTGCACGCCCGGCAGCTTGGCCGCAACCTGCGCCTGCAGCGCCGCCAATCCGGCGGCATCGGCCTCCGCGCCGACAAACGCGGCGAATCCGCCGGCAACGACCGCCACATCGGCGTCGAAGCCCGCCTGTGCAAGCGCGGCGGCCTGAGCGGCGGCTGCCGCCTCGGTGCCATACAGCCCTGCATGCAACCGGTGCGGCCCGGCAACCGATGCGCCCGCAATTCCTTTAGCAGCCGCTTCTGCCGCCGCTTTACTCGCATAAGGGCCTTGATACACGCTGTACAGCAGCTTGCCCTGCTTCGTCCGCTGCACAATGCTGCTTGCCGCAGCCTGGCCGTTTGCAGCTCCGGCTTTGGAAGCTGCTGCCGCTGCATCGGCAGTCGCCAGCAGCTGAATGTAAAATCCGTCCGTCGAAGCGCGAATCGCTTCATTCGGCTGCGCCGTATGCACCGGCTTCAGCCCAGTGGCATCACGGAGCGAAAGCAGCAGCCCGCTTTCCCCCGACAGCGTCACGGCCGCCGCCCGGCTTGTATAACGCTCCGTTTCAATGAACAACGCGACCCGGACGAGCTCCGGAGCGCCTGCCGCCGCCTGCGGCATACCCGCCGTTGACGGCGCAGCAATTTGCTGCACCGCAGCCGTCTCGGCCGCTGCAGCCGAGACGGCTGCTGTCCAGCCGGTCCCGCCTGCCAGCAGCCCTGCCCCTAGAAGGGCAGCTCCCAACATCCAACCTTTAGCGTTCACCCTGGCTTGCAGCCGTTGACGCGCCCGTGCTCCCGTCAGCTGCAACCGGTCTTGCCTGTGCATAAAACCGATTCCCCTTTCCTCGATCGGACCGCTCTGTCCGCTTATTATCCATTCCGTTTGGGCATAGGAAACCCCAAATGCTTGCAAGCCTGCTCCGTCACCATCCGGCCGCGCGGCGTCCGCTGGAGAAATCCGATCTGCAGCAGGTAAGGCTCGTACACATCTTCGATCGTCTGGCTTTCTTCCCCGATGGAAGCGGCAATCGTATCCAGACCGACAGGGCCGCCCTGAAAGCTTAAAATAATCGCACGCAGCATCTTGTGGTCGATTTCGTCCAGTCCAAGCGGGTCAACCTGCAGACTGCTCAGCGCCAGATGCGTAATCTCATGGGTAATAATTCCGTCGCCTTTGACTTGAGCAAAATCACGCACACGCTTCAGCAGCCTGTTTGCGATCCGCGGCGTCCCCCGTGAACGCATGCCGATCTCCCGCGAAGCTTCCCCGATAATTTGCGCCTGCAGCAGATCTGCGGTACGGCTGACAATATAAGACAGCTCATCGACCGTATAATATTCGAGACGGCTCACGACGCCGAACCGGTCGCGAAGCGGCGCTGACAGCAGCCCGACTCTGGTCGTGGCCCCAATCAGCGTAAACGGCGGCAAATCAAGCCGGACCGAACGCGCGCTGGGCCCCTTACCGATCATAATGTCAAGCGCGTAGTCCTCCATCGCCGGGTAAAGCACCTCCTCTACCGTACGGTGGAGCCGATGAATTTCGTCAATGAACAGCACGTCGCCTTCCTGCAAATTCGTCAAAATCGCAGCCAGATCCCCCGGCCGTTCGATAGCTGGACCGCTGGTCGTACGCAAGTTAACGCCCAGCTCATTAGCAATAATGTTGGACAGCGTCGTTTTGCCGAGTCCCGGCGGACCGTAAAGCAGCACATGGTCAAGCGCTTCCTTGCGCATCTTGGCCGCTTCAATATAAATTTTCAAATTTTCCTTGGCCTGCGCCTGGCCGATATATTCAGACAAATAACGCGGCCGCAAACTAAACTCCGCTACCTCGTCTTCCATCATCAGATTGGCTGAAATAATACGGTCCTCCATGTCCATTCTTTCCCCTCCCGCCTGTATGCAGCATACCTGGCCCGGCTTAGTCTAAGCTCCCGGCCGCAGCCAAATGCAACTGTCGCGCACTCAGCGTGACAACGACTGCTGGAACAGCGCCTGCAGCGCCAGCTTCGTCAATGCCTCGGCGGTCTCCAGCCCGGTCAGCTTCGACTGGATCGCGGCTGACGCGCGGTCCGCCTCGGCTTCCGTGTAGCCAAGCGCCAGCAGCGCGGCCTTCGCCTCTGCCCAAGCGCTGCCGTCCGAAGCAGTCTCAAGCGGAATGCCTGCGGCCATAAAACCGTCCAGCTCATTGGCGGCTACATAAGCGCCTAGCTTGTCCTTGAGATCCAGCACCATTCGCTGGGCCGTTTTTTTGCCGATGCCGGGCAGCTTGGTCAGAAAGGTCAAATTCTCCTGACGGATGGCAGCTGCAATCGTCTCCGGCCTGCCGCCTGCCATCACCCCGACGGCTACCTTGGGGCCGATGCCGTTTACATCCAGCAGCAGCCGAAATAGCGACTGCTCCTCCCGTGTCTGAAACCCAAACAGCAGGTGGGCATCCTCCCGCACCTGGTAATGAATAAACAACGTAACCTCAGCATCCTTGCCTTCCTTGGCCCCGACGGCGTAAGGATTCGGCGTAAACACGCGGTAGCCGACTCCTCTTACGTCCAGCACAACATAATCAGCTTCCCGATAAGCGACGCTTCCCCGCAAAAAATCAATCATCGTTTCGCAGCTCCGTTCAATTTGGATTGAAGCGCCGACGAATGCGCATGACAAATCGCCACAGCCAGCGCATCAGCCACATCATCGGGCTTGGGCACGGCAGACAAGTGAAGGAACATCTTCACCATCTCCTGCACCTGTTTTTTCTCGGCCTTCCCGTAGCCGACAATCGCTTGCTTCACCTGCAGCGGCGTGTACTCCGCAATCGGCAGCCCTTGCTGCACAGCGGCCAGCATAAGCACGCCTCTCGCCTGGCTGACGGTCATGGCCGTTGTCACGTTGCGGTTAAAAAACAGTTTCTCGATGGCAACCGCATCCGGCTTGTATTTGTCAATGAGCTGCACCGTCGCGTCAAATACTTGCTTCAGCCGCAAGCCATCGTCCGTATGCGCCTCGGTTTGAATCGAGCCGTATTGAACCGGCACCAGCTTATGTCCCTGCTTATCAATAAATCCGAAACCGACAATGGCGATCCCGGGATCAATGCCTAAAATACGCAAATCAGCCGCAGCTCCTCCAGCCGCTTTCCAGGTCAATGCAACGCGATCCCCGACGGAAAGCGAACATATGTATTCACTTGTCATTATAGCAGATAACGATAACGATGAACACGCCAACGCCAAAAAGACCGCAGCGGAAGCATGAACGCATTCGTCCAGGTTTCCGCGCGGTCCGGCGGCTGCGTGCAATTCGAGCTTGGCGGCCCGGCATGTCTTCAGGATGACACTTTTTCTAATGAAGAGTTTGCTGCTGCATCGCCTTTTCCGTCTCCTCCACAGCAAAATCGCTCAGCGTAGACAACACACTGTTGTAATCGTCCAGGTCGCGGACTCTGATGCCCTGATACAGCTGACGAACGGTTTCCCTCGGCAGGCTGCTTTCCAAATGACCGATGTTTAACTGAAAAAACGTACGCATAACATTTTCAGACCCGGAGCCGGGCATACCCTCGAACATCGACAGGTTGCCTTTCGCATCAAGACCAAAATAAGCACGCTCCTTGCACGAAGGCGACAAGTCATTAATCGACTCCGTGAAATACACCTTGCTTATGTCGCCCAGACTGACAACCAGCGACGGATGCTGCCGATAATACGCCAAAATTCCGGCGGCGTCCAGCAGGCCGACGCGTTCCAATTCTTCCCCGCACACATACGTTTTACGGTTGAATGCCTCACGCTGCCCTTCCATTCCTTGTAAGATCCCCTTTACTTCTTCCTCTGACTGCCGAACGACGGACAGCTCGCGCCCAAAGACCGATTGACTGCGCCGTTCCAGCCAGGCTTTCGTTGCTTCATCTGCGACGTTGTCCGGCGATAGCCACATCCATGCTGACCAGGAAGCCAGCACAAGTGTCAAGATCGTCAAATACAGCAGCCTCCGCTTTAACCGGAGCTTGCGCTTCCATTGCTTTCTCAGATGATTCCACCAAGTGTACAGTTTCATGCCTGATCCCCTCTTTAGTTAACCTTATGATTTTACTATTTTTCCCATGGGGATCGACGTTTATACGGTTTCCGTGTATACTTGGACATATGGTTTCATTGCAGCAGGGAAGGATGTTGACACACCGATGCAATCGCTTATGAAGGAAGTTTGGGCATGGACCCGCTCTATTGCCGCAGCTTTTATTTTGACCATCCTGATCGGTATGTTTGTTTTCCAGCCAACCAAGGTGCTCGGCCACTCCATGGACCCGACGCTCCACGACCAGCAGCGGATTTATGTATCCAAGCTGTCGCACACGTTCCGGTATGCGCCGGATTATGGGGACATCGTCATTATCGACAGCCGGGTTGACAGACCGCGGACCTTAAAGGATGACCTGCTGGAGCACCCGCTGCTCCGGCTCATTAGCGGTGTCGATGATCCGAACATGTATGTGAAACGGGTAATTGGCAAGCAAGGCGACGTGCTGGAGTTGAAAAACAACCAGATGTACCGCAATGGACAATTGCTGGACGAGCCTTATATCAATGAGCAAATGCGGACGACGGCCCCACAAACGTGGACAGTGCCTGACGGCCATGTATTTGTAATGGGCGATAATCGTAATCACAGCAAGGATAGCCGGGACATTGGCTTTGTGCCCGTGAACCATGTGCTTGGGATCAAGTTTTGACCATCTGCATACAAGCTGACCACAAAGCGAAACAGACCGTTCCATTTCCGGAGACGGTCTGTTCTTTTATGCTTTCCGTGTTCTGGTTGCTATTCAGCTAAACGAAAGAAAAAGCGAACCTGAGCCACCGGTGTGACAGAAAACTGCTTCCACACGACGGCTCGCTGACGAAGATTGTCTTGCGGACATACAATTCGACTTCTAAACGGTTTCCATATGTACTTGGACATATGCTTTCAGGACAGCAGGGAAGGATGTTGATATACCGATGCAAGCGCTTATAAAGGAAGTTTGGACATGGACCCGCTCTATTGCCGCAGCTTTTATTTTGACTATCCTAATCGGCATGTTTGTTTTCCAGCCAACCAAGGTGCTCGGCCACTCCATGGACTCAACGCTCCATGACAAGCAGCAGATTTATGTATCCAAGCTGTCGTACACGTTCCGGTATGCCCCGGATTACGGAGACATCGTCATTATCGACAGTCAGGTCAACAGGCCGCGAACCTTGAAGGATGATCTGCTGGAGCATCCGCTGCTCCGACTCCTTAGCCATGCCGCTGATCCAAAACTGTATGTGAAACGGGTAATTGGCAAGTCAGGCGACGTGCTGGAGTTGAAAAACAATCAAACGTATCGCAATGGACAATTGCTAGACGAGCCTTATATTAATGAGCAGATGCTGACGACTGCCCCGTAAACGTGGACAGTGCCTGACGGCCATGTATTTGTGATGGGCGACAATCGTAATCACAACGATGATAGCCGGAAGATTGGCTTTGTTCCGCTGAACCATGTGCTCGGAATCAAGCTTTGACCGTTTGAAGCGAAACAGACCGTTCCATCACCGGGAACAGTCTGTTTTTTTGTGCTTTCCGTGTTCTGGTTGCTAGTCAGCTAAACGAAAGAAAAAAGCGAACCCGAGCCACCGGTGTGAAAAGAGAGCTGCTTCCACACAGCGGGAATCAATTTCAGTTATTTAACCACGGATAATTTTTCTTGGCCTTTACCGTCCCGCCCGTCCTGTAGCGATTGCGCTCCAGCAGTTCACTGATGGCCGCATACGCCGACTTGCTGCGCGAACGGGTTTTGCTTTTGGCAACGGTTGTTGTTGTGTTTCCCTTCCCTTTATTTTCTTTCGGCTTTGGGCTGAATTCATCCACCAAAGGGGCAATCGGAGCAGCCGGAAACTCCGAAGCGCCAAAGGAGGTGAACGGCAAGGCGCCGACTCCCGGATACGCGCTCACAGTAGCAATCTGATTGCCGTACGGATAGCCCGCTGTTACATGCGGCAGCAACGGAGCACCTGCCAATGCAGCCTCTGCGCTGCGTTTGCCTGCCTTTGGCCACTCCGAGGCTGGGCTGACCGCTGTCGGGTTATACGCGTTTGGCCATTCGGACACCGGGCTCACCGCCGTCGGGTTGTATGCGTTTGGCCATTCGGACACCGGGCTCACCGCCGTCGGGTTGTATGCGTTTGGCCATTCCGAGGCCGGGCTCACCGCCGTCGGGTTGTATGCGTTTGGCCATTCGGAGGCCGGGCTCACCGCCGTCGGATTGTATGCGTTTGGCCATTCCGAGGCCGGACTCACCGCCGTCGGGTTGTATGCGTTTGGCCATTCCGAGGCCGGGCTCACCGCCGTCGGATTGTATGCGTTTGGCCACTCGGACACCGGGCTCACCGCCGTCGGATTGTATGCGTTTGGCCACTCGGACACCGGGCTCACCGCCGTCGGATTGTATGCGTTTGGCCACTCGGACACCGGGCTCACCGCCGTCGGATTGTATGCGTTTGGCCACTCGGACACCGGGCTCCCCGCCGTCGGGTTGTATGCGTTTGGCCATTCCGAGGCCGGGCTCACCGCCGTCGGGTTGTATGCGTTTGGCCAATCCGAGGCCGGGCTCACCGCCGTCGGGTTGTATGCGTTTGGCCACTCGGACACCGGGCTCACCGCCGTCGGGTTGTATGCGTTCGGCCATTCCGAGGCCGGATTCACCGCCGTCGGGTTGTATGCGTTTGGCCACTCGGACACCGGGCTCACCGCCGTCGGGTTGTATGCGTTCGGCCATGCCGAGGCCGGATTCACCGCCGTCGGGTTGTATGCGTTTGGCCACTCGGACACCGGGCTCACCGCCGTCGGGTTGTATGCGTTCGGATGATAAGCATTTGGCCATTCCATCGCTGGACTTACCGCTGTCGGGTTGTATGCATTTGGATGATACGCGTTCGGCCATTCCATCGCTGGACTTACCGCCGTCGGGTTGTATGCATTTGGATGATACGCATTCGGCCATTCCATCGCAGGGCTAACTGCTGTCGGATTGTATGCGTTCGGATGATACGCGTTCGGCCATTCCATCGCTGGACTTACCGCCGTCGGATTAAAGGCGTTCGGCCACTCCATCGCAGGGCTTGCAGCAGACGGAGCATAAACACCCGGAGCCATGTTCGGGTAAAGTACGGCCGGCGACACTGCATAAGGCAAATTAGGCTGACCGCAGCCGCAATCTCCGGCAACCTGGGCATTGGGCCCCCAGCCCGGATAAGCGGGATATGCAGCCTGCGGCCAAGCCATAGCAGGATTGACGGCTGTTTGCGACATTTGCATGTTCGGGAAAGCTGGAAGCTCAGGCTCGGACGGAAGCGCTCCCGCCTGAGTCGCAGGCAGCTGGAATTGTTGGAACAAATCTGTCGCCGGCGGCATCTGTCCTGCTTGCAGCGGACCGAGGTTAGGCGTCGGAGCGATATTCGGCTGCACATTCGGCCCTGCATTGGGCTGCATCTCAGGTTGCATATTGGGTTGCATATTGGGTTGCATATTGGGTTGAATGTTAGGCGGGATATTCGGCTGTACATTCACTGGGGAGATCGGCGTAGGAGCTGGAGTTTTTATTTCGATGGGCTTCTCGACCACAGGCTTGATCTCCGGCATAACCGGTGCGGGCGGCTGCTCCGGAGGAGCCTCGACAGGCAGCGGTTCTGCGGGCAGCGGCGCAGTTTCCACTTTTGGAGGCGGAGGCTGGACCGAATTGTCCACCTTATGATGACCGCCATGCCCCGGCATCACGGACGTATTCGCCTTATGACCCGGGACGTGCATGGAAGGACCTGTTTGCGGCTTGTTTTCGCCATGATCGGCTCCCGATTTTTGCTTGGGAATGTAGACAACATCGCCGGTCATCAGCACGTTAGGATTTTTCAGCTGCGGATTGGCAGCGACCATGTCGGCGAGCGGCACACTCCACGCCTTGCCCAGCTTCCACAACGTATCTCCCTGCACAACCGCGTGCTTATACAAGTAGTCGGAGGGAGGTGCGACCGGCGTAGGCTCATTCGGAATTTTTACCTTCATGCCAATGTCCAAAACGTCCGGGTTCGCGATTTGCGGGTTAAAAGCGATCACCTTATCAAGCTCTACTCCATATTTCTGGGAAATCTCGTAAAGGGTGTCGCCTTTCTTCACGATATGGATTTTCAAATGAGTAAACCTCCTTCAGTTTGGCGCACTGTGCTGCCGGAACAAAATGACATTACAGTTTATGCAACAAACTGGGCATTTGACCATGAACCCGTGAAAAAATTCCGCAGCCGCCCGAAATCGCCGTCCTGAACCGCTCCTATGCTCCTGCACGGCAGGCAGTCCATCCATGGAATCAACACCCGAAGCCACTCTGCAGCCATGACCGGGCTTACTGGCCGCGCTGCCATTTGACAGTTGACCCGGCTGCCGGCCGAAGCCGCTGCTACAGCTTGTATTTGCGCATCAGCGGCAATCCGACTGCATTCAGCACCCCGCGCAGCACCGACCAGCCGGCTCTGCGCCGCATCGGCAAATGCCGATCATACACAGCTGAATACTCAATCTCCGCCACCGCTCCGCGATTGCGTTTGAACTCGGCGGCACCGGAGCTTTCGTGCAACAGGCAGCCTCCCTCGCGCGCAAGGTTAAGCAGCACCGCCGACAGCATTCGGTACAGGCCAATCGTTTGCGGCAGCGACGTGTCGTAACCGAATACAGGCGTCGTCATGACCCCATCGCGGCTGAAAAAGCCAAGCACGGCATCAAGGCGTCCCGTCTGGGTATGGCGCAGCGCATGGAACTGCAGCAGCCCCCGCTCCAGCGCCAGGCTGAAAAACCGCTCGGTAAACTGCGGGTTGCACGCCGAATATTTCTCGATATACAAAGCGTGATACAGCGCCGCCAATCGCGGCACGTCTGCCTGCGTAAGCTCGTCCGGGCCAAGCCGCTCATACCCGTGCTTCGCCAGCAGCCCGTAATCCCGCCTCACCAGCCAACGCGCCTTCGCGTTGACCGTCGCCTCCCCGGAAGGCCGCAGCATATAAATTTGCCGGCTCGGGACGAGCCGAAAGCCTAGCCTGACCAGCTCGTCGATCAGCGGGCCATTTGTTGTCCGGTTCAATGAACGGAAAATCAGCGTATGACGCGGATACAAAGCGAGCAACTGCCGCACGGCCGCCTGCCAGTCCGTCACGGGTACGTCAGGGTACAGATTCGTGGACAACAGCCAATTGTTCACCTGTACCACCCGGTTAAACGCAGTCTGCTTCAGCAGCAGCCCGATTCCGTCCAGCAGCGCCGAAAGCGGCATTTGCAGATGCTCAAGACCAACCAGTCCAAGCTCTTCCTTTGCATACGTGATGTAATGGGTGTAAGGCGAGCATACGTAAGAGCTGTCATACTGCGTGTCGTTGACCGTGACCGGCAGCGTATACCCGGCGATGCTCAACAGCAGCAGCTCCGTCTCCACATTGCGGATGTAATCCGCGATCGGCCGCTCCAGCAACGGTTGTAAATAAGCGGCCGCGTAACGTCCCTGCTCGTCGTCCCCCCACGGAAAAGGCTCGTCGCCGCACGTATACTGCTTCACTCGCTCGCCTCCGCCGCTGTTCATTCGCCGCTCCCCCTTTTCGTTGTATTCTCGACCCGCCGCAGCTTGCGCTCACCCGGCGCGAAGGTGTACGGGCGGAAGCGCAGCTCCGGCACCCCGCAGCCAACCCGGCTGCACAGCTCGGACAGCGAAGCGGTTACCTGTTCCCTTACCTCGGCCAGCCGCGCTTCTTCCTTCACGGCAAGCGCAATTTCCAGCGCCGGACCGTCCACCAGCTTCACCTGATAAGCGTCTACCAGCTCCGAAGCGGCTATCACAGCCCGGCTGATGTAATCGGGAAATACCGTCACCGTACCTCCTCCGGTCCGCGCAGGCAGCTCAAACACATCGTCACAGCGCCCTTCAATCCGCCCGATCGGCAAACACGCCGAGCCGCACGGGCATCGCTCCGTCTGCTCGGTCAGCACATCATTCAGCCTGTAGCGGATGATCGGCTGCGTGAACCGCGAAAAGTCGGTCACAATCGGCACAAACCGTCCCGTCGCCTGATCGACGTATTCCTTTTGCACACAGACCATATCTTCATTCAGATGCAGCGTGCCATATTCACAGGTAGCACCCAGAAAGCCCTCGGTACACTGGTATACCTGGTGAAGCTTTTGCCCGAATGCAGCTTCAATTTGCCGCCGGTCCAGCTCCTCCAGCACCTCCGCTACCGCTATTATTCGCTGTGGCCGGATGTGCAGCTTGCCCGCGCTTGCGGCATCCGCCAGCAGCCGGAGCAGCGACGGAGGGCCGACCAGCACCGTCGGGCGCTGCGTGTGCAGCCGGGAAATATGCACAGCCAGCGGGTCAAGCAGATCATAGAAACGAAAGTCGAGCCTCCCGCCGCGAACCGTTCCATACAGATTGCTGTCCGCACGCAGGAAAAAGGCAATCGCATGCGCGGCCAGCAGCGAGCCGGGCAGCACACGCGCCAGCACCGCACCCGCCCACACCAGCCGCTCCTTGCGGCTGACGAGAAATAACCCCCGGCTGCCCGATGTCCCGGACGACAACCCGACGGTAATCTCGCCGATGGCCGGGGTAAAATCGCGGGTTCGCTCGGCTGCCAGCGCCAGCTCAAACGCAGCAGCCCGACGGATGCCAGCCGTGTTTAAACGGTCAAACTCGGCCATCATCAGCTGCTTGTCGATCATCGGGTAATGCTGCCAGTCTGATGCAGGACGGCCTGCCCACAGCTCTCTGTAAAACGGGGACGCCTGCCGAATCCGTTCGATCTGCCGGATGATCCGCTTATGCTGCCATCGTTCCAGCGCTGTTCGGTCCGTCCAGCAGCGTCCGTACCGAGCCTGCGCGTAATGCAGCGCAATCCGAAGCCGTTCTCCTCTTCCACTGCTCACAGCTGCGCTCCTCCTCTCGTCCAGCGTCTGCTTGCTTCCCCGCAATGCGACGGAATAATGTGTACCTCCGGAAATTGCTTGTGCAAGCTGACGACCCGCTCGAAGCTTTGCCGATAAGCGTCTCGGCTGGTCATAATGACGCCAGCCAGCGGATGCGGCGGCCTCGCCTCGCGGAACGCACGACTCGACCAGACAGCGTCGGCGCACAGAAAATACGTCTGCCGCTCCGTGGCAAGCAGCAGACCGATCTGCCCATCGGCATGACCCGGCAGGTCAACGGCCAGCAAGCTCCCGTCGCCAAGCACGTCCAGCGCGGAGGAAAATGGAAAGCCTGCTTCCGCAGACAGCCTGAAGCGTCTGTCGGCTCCCAATGGGACGGAGCGCGCGCTGAAATCATCCGGCAGCAGCTCCGGAAGAAAAGCGCGGCGCAGCGCAGCGAGACCAGTCAGCTTTCGAACCGCCTCATGCGCGCTCGGCTCATAAAGCATCGCCGCGTTCGGAAAATCCCGCAGCCCGGCCACATGATCCGCATGAAAATGCGAGATGATGACATGGCCAACCTCGGCGGGATCAATTCCAGCGCGGCGAAGCTGCTCGGCGGCCCCCTGTTCCGGCTGGAACTGCACGGGCGTCAGCATCCGGTACAGCCGCTGCGGCAGACGGCTTGTCGCCTCCAGAAAACGGGCAGCGTAACCGGTGTCCCACAATATATAACCAAAACGAGGATGCTCGATGCAGGCAAACATCGCCGGGATGACAACGGACGCCAGCGAGCCGCCCCGCAGCGTGACCCATTCGGGATGCGTGCATGCGCCGGCCGTAAACAAACGCAGCTTGACCTTGGGCGGGTCCGCATACATTTGTGGCTGCGACTCCAACTCCCGCTCCTGAGCTAGCGCCCCGGCCCTCCGACCGGCCAGCAGCCTCGCCAGCAAGTTGTCGTTCATCGTTTCGCTCCCTCCTGCTCCTTCCACCAGCGGGCAAAACGCTCCAACCCCTCGGCGACACTTACCTGGGGCGCATACCCAAGCCGCTCTTTCGCCTCGCGAATATCCAGCGTCTGGCTGCGCCCCAGCATGCCTACGGCGGCCCGCGTCAGCTGCGGTTCGCCGCCTCCCGGCCGGAGCGCGGCCGCCAGCTCCAGTGCAGCGGCCAGCCCGTAAGCAGCCGCGAAGGATAGCCTCATCGGCCGCAAGGGTGTCCCCAGCAGCGCGAATAGCCGCTCTGCGGCTTCAACAAGCGGCAGCGGCTCGCCGTTGGAAATATTGTACACGCGGCCAAGCGCCTCGGTCTGCGCCTCGGCAGCCAGCAGCAGCGCATCGACCGCATTGTCCACATAAGTCAGATCCACCAGCGACCTTCCTCCGTCGATCAGCGGCATCCCCCGGGCCGTATTGGCCTGGATCAGCTTAGGCAATATCGTTTGATCCCCCGGACCAAACAAGGCGCGCGGCCGGAGCAGGACAGCGGCTAATCCGCGGTCGACGCCCCGTTGGACCTCCAGCTCCGCGAGTCTTTTCGTACGGGCGTAGGTGCTCGCCTGACGGGCGGGCAGCGCGTCCCGTTCGGTCACGTTTATCCTATCCTTCGTTCCAAAATACACACTCGGCGTCGAGACATGGACAAGCCGTCCGACGCCATGCTCCAGGCAGCCTGCCACGACATGCGCCGTACCGGTTACATTGCTTGTGTAGAAATCCGTGTAGCTGCCCCAGACTGCCGTTAATGCTCCACAGTGAAAAACGGCGGTCTGCCCGGCACACAGCGCCTTCATCCGCTCGCCATCGGCCAGCTCAGCCGCCGCGAAGCGAATCCCTGCCTGCCGCAAACGCCGGCCCTGCTCCTCGCTTCGTCCTGCTGCCGTCACATCCCATCCCAGATCGCGCAGCCTCCGTGCCAGATGTCCGCCCAGAAACCCTGTCCCGCCGGTTACCAGCGCCTTCATCAGATCGGACCTCCATTCCACTCTATATCTGCGGTTGCCGCTTCTGTCAGCGTTATGCCTGTGCGTGCAGCCGCCCAGCCCAGCTCCCAAAGCATGCTTGCCTGCTCCAGAAACGGCCCAAGGTCACCGCGGCGGTATACGACATCCTTGGCCAGACGGAAGCGATTCAGCCAAATTTTCAAGCCTGACCCAGACAGATCAGCCGGTAATCCGTAAGCGAGCATGGGCAATGCGAGCATCGCCCGGGCCAGCGGCCGCGGCTGAACAAGCAGCTCAGGAGGTTTGTCCGCCGGAAGCAGCGCCTGCACCAAGCCATCGCCTGCGCCAAACAAATGCACGCCGCTCGTTGCACGGGGATTGCATTCGAGCGGCAGCAGCGTCCCGTCCGCGTCCTCAACAAAGTCAAACGCAATTTGTCCGCTGAACCTTTCCTCGCGCACAAAGCCGCTTACCCATTCGCGCAGTCCATCGTGCGCAATGGATTCGAAGAAAATCGTCGCTCCCGGGCCAGCTGTATAATGGGACTCATAACCGGCATACGCGCTGAGCCGGCCTTTATGAGCGATGCCGTATGTGCACAGCACCCGCCCGCGAACAAACCGCTGCACGACCCAGGCTGCGGAAGGCTGCGATAATCGTGACGGCTGCTGTGCAGCAATCGCCCGCTCATGCAGCTGCTGCATATAAGCGCTTGCTTCCTTCCGGTTGTCGAAGCGCCGAACCTGCGAGCCGAACCGGGAAAACTCCGGCTTCAGCACGATGCCGTCCGCATACTCAGCCCGCTCCAGCTCCGTCAGACAAGCGGCCAAGCTGGCGTCCGAACCGGGGACCAGCCGCATCGTTGCAGGCGCCGGGAGCCCCAGCTCCTCCACCCGGCGGATAAACGTCCATTTGCTATGCAGCCGTCCGAGCTGCTCCAGCGGCGCTGCCATCACGCGGCAGTATTGGCTCAGCCGCTCCAGCCCGGCAGAAATACAAAAAATTTCCTCACACGTCGGAATCAGCCAGTCAATTCGCTCCCGACGCACAATGTTTTCCAGCGCTGCGATGTAAGCTTCCGCACCCTGAGCAGGCGGCGGCACCCGGTAATTACCGCTCACCGCACGCGACATGCGGCACAGATGCCGCCCTGCGCTCTCCGCCGACCACACCTGCCACCCGTCTGCGGCCAGCAGCCGGGCCAGCTCCAACGCCGCCGGCGCCCTTCCTCCGGTCAGCAGCACGCGTCCCCGTTCAGTACACAAAGGTCAGCCCTCCCAGCGACATCCCGGCCGAGGTTCCAAGCAGCAGCACCCGGTCCCCGCGCTCCAGACGCCCTTGTCGTACGGCTTCATGCAGTCCCATCGGAATCGAAGCCGCAATCGTATTGCCGTGATCAGGCGTAATGTACATTAGCTGCTCCTTGGATATTTTCAGCTTTCGGCTGATCAGCCGCATGGCCATTGCGCTGCCCTGGTGCGGAATCACGAGCTTGAAATCACGGATGCTTACTCCCGCACCCTGCAATAGCCGGTCCACAAACGGCGGCAGCAGCTGCAAGGCCATCCTGAAAATGCCCGGTCCGTTCATATCAAACGCATAATGCTCCGCAGCTCCCGGTTCATACAGGCTGGCGGGCAGTCCGCTGCCTCCGCCCCGAATTTCCGATAAATGCGCACCGGCCCCATACGTCTCCATCGCTGCCTGTAAAATACACGACGGCGATCCGGCCGCGGCTCGCTCGATAACGACAGCGGCTGCTCCGTCTCCGAATAACGCGGCGCTTTCCTTCTGCTGCCAATTCAAGCCCCTTGAAGCGATTTCTGCGGACACGATCAGCACCCGGCGATAACGCCCAACGGCCACCAGGTAAGACACCATATCAAGCGCAGCAACAAAGCTCAGGCAGGTCGAATTAATATCGAACGCCGGAACCCCGGAGCGGCCTTCACCCATCGCTTCCTGAATCAGTGAGGCTGTGCACGGAATCGGCTGCTCCATCGTGCCGCTTGCGCATACCAGACAATCGATATCGGCGAATGCAAGCCCGGCCGCCGCCAATGCAGCCTTCGCCGCCTTTGCCCCCATATCGGAAGCTTTCTCTGTGCCTGCGAAATAACGAACAGCCACATCCGATTTCTTGAGCACCCATCCGTCCGGCGCCCCAAGCCGCTCATCCATCTCCTGCGCCGTCACCCGGATAGCAGGCAAATATTTCCCCGTCCCCACAATCGTAACCTCGCGTCTCTGCATGTCGAATCCTCCCCTCCCTCGCGATGTTTGCTTAGCTCCATTGTAGCGGATGATCAGGCAGGCGGAAGTACTAATTATTCCTAGTACCACGTACTAAGCTGAGGTCAAAGACAAGGAAAGCCAAATAACCGCCAGACCTCAGTCCGGCGGCCATCTGCCAACCTTTATTTTTCACCCGGCATACGAGACTTTGAAACAGCCTGAGTTCTACTAGTCGTCTGCCAAACGGTTTTCGAAACTATCCAACCCCAGCTTCTTGCTCGCCTTCTGTCACCAGCCAGCCGCTAGGAACGTCACCTGTATTCTGTCCCCTGTATTCTATACATTCCCTGCCTGGGGATCGTAGGAATACGTCGGGTAGCAGCCCAGAATGCGCACCTGGCAGCCAATCGCTTCAATCTCCTGCAGCGCGGCGGGCAGCAGGACGGACTCCATAGAAGCCGCGATGTCGATATAGAAAAAATAATTGCCGAGCCGCTTTTTCGTCGGCCTGGATTCAATTTTCGTCAAGTTGATCCGACGCCAGGCGAAAGCCGACAGCACCTGATGCAGCGCGCCCGGATAATCCTCCGGCAGCGTCACCAGAATGGTCGTCTTCGTATCGGGCGACGGCTTCAGCTCCGGCTTCTGCGGGCCAATGAGCACGAAGCGGGTAAAGTTGTTCTGATGATCCTGTACGCCAGCCGCAACCGTCTGCAGGTTATACAGCACGGCGGCCCCTTTCGGCGCCAGCGCTGCGACGGTCGGATCGTTCAACTCGCGCACCAGCCGCGCAGCCTCACCGTTGCTGCCGACCTCCTCCAGCTCGACATGAGGCAGCAGCTCGCGCAGGAAACGCTGGCATTGCGCCAGGGTGACGCTGTGCGAGTACACCTTGCGCAGCTGCGAGCAAGCGGCCGCGCGATCTGTAACCGACTGTCCGTCTCCTTGCGGCAAGCGAAGCAAATTAATCGAAATCGGGTACACCCACTCCGCCTGGATCGGCAGGTTGATCTCATGCACCAGCCAGTCCACATGCAGGTTAACCGAACCTTCAAACGTATTTTCAATCGGAATGACGCTGTAATCAGTCGCTCCGTTCACCGTGGACTGAAACACATCGGCTATGAGGCTGCATCCGACATACTCGAAGGCTTTCTCGCCAAGCACATGATGGGCGGATTCCTCGGTATAAGTACCGGGGCCAAGCAGCGCAATTTTTTTCACGCGCGGCCGCCTCCCTTCACCGCCTCCAGCAAGCTGTCCGCCGTCGCATCGGGAGCAAGCTCCTGCACGCGCACGCCGGCCGCATCGGGCTTCAGCCACAGCAGCGTCGAGTCGATGCCTTCATCGCGCAGCTTGCCCTGCATAAAGCTCTCCAGCTCCGCCTTGCGCGCCGAGTCGCGGTCCACCAGCGCCAGAATCGTCGGGCCTGCGCCGCTCAACGCCACCCCAAGCGCACCGTGCTCCGTCGCTTTCTCAAGAATCGCGGCCAATCCCGGCACCAGCGGCGCGCGGTATGGCTGATGCAGCGCATCCTTCATCGCGCAGCTGATCTTGTCGAGGCGGCCTGTGCAGAACGCCGCGACCAGGACCGAGGAATGGCCGACGTTAAATACGGCATTGTCCAGACTTTGCTGACGCGGCAGCACGCCGCGCGCCTTCTCGGTCGAAAGCTGGAAGTGCGGGATCGCCACCAGCACCTCCAATTGCTCATGCGGCTCGACGCGGATATGCTCCGCCCGCTTGCCGTCCCAGAACGCCACCACGATGCCGCCGAACAGCGAAGCGCCGACATTGTCGGGGTGCTGCTCAAGCTCCGTGGCAAACTGGAACAGCTCGTCATTCGAAAACTTGCCGCCAATCAGCGCATTAGCCGCCGCCAGTGCGCCTACGATGGCGGAAGCGCTGCTGCCCAGGCCGCGGGCCAGCGGAATGTCGCTGTAGATCGCAATATCCAGCTCCGGAGCCGGAAGACCGGCCCGTTCAAACACAAGCCGGGCTACCTCGTAAAGCAGATTGCTTTTATCCGTCGGAACGCCCTGCATCTGCTCGCCATGCAGCGTAAAGCGCGTTTTCTCCGCCAAGCTCATCTCGATCCATGCATATAAATTCAGCGCCATGCCCAGCGTATCGAAGCCTGGCCCCAGGTTGGCCGTGCTGGCCGGTACTTGTACGCGTACTCTGCGCTTGTTGTCCACCATCATTGTCCTCACGCCTGCCTTTCAAAGCTTTTGATTCTGTAGCGGTTAATCGCGCCTGAAGCCGTCCTGCACTTGCATCTGAACCTGCAGACCTGCCCATTCGACTGCGGCCAGCCGCAGCGTGCAGCTCCCGCTCAGGCGATTACTCAGATCATGCAGCTAGCCTTCGACACGATAAACGCTCTTGATCCCATGCACGACATCCATGCTGTCGAACTGCGCAAGTACCTTGTTCATCGCCGCCTTGTTGGCATCATGGGTGATGATGATAATTTCGGCCAGCGGGTTCGTCTGGTTCGGATGCTGCAGCACGGATTCCAGGCTCACTTCATGCTGAGCGAATACTTGTGTAATTTGCGCGAGCACGCCCGCCTTGTCTTCCACATGAAGCAGGATAAAGTTTTTCGAAGCGATCTGCTCGTCGGTCTTGAGCTTCTTCTCCCGGTAAGGCACAAAGCCGCGGCGTCCGTTGACGCCCAGATTCGAATTGCGTACAACCGCCACCAGGTCGGCTACGATTGACGTCGCCGTCGGCAGCTCGCCCGCGCCCGGTCCGTAGAACATCGTTTCTCCGACCGCTTCCCCGTACACATACACCGCATTAAAGACGCCGTTCACCGATGCGAGCGGATGCGACTGCTTCACCATCGTCGGCTGAACGCTGATGCTGATGTGCTCATCCTTACGCTCCGCGATGCCGAGCAGCTTCACCTCGTAGCCCAGCTTTTTGCCGTAGGCGATATCCTCCTTGCTTACCTTGGAAATGCCCTTGACCGTTACGTCGGCCAGCGCGATATTCGAATGGAAGCCTAACGTGCCCAAAATCGTCATCTTGCGCGCCGCGTCAAAGCCTTCGACGTCCGAGGTTGGATCAGCTTCGGCATAGCCGAGCTGCTGCGCTTCCTTGAGCACATCGTCGTAAGCCGCGCCCTCCTGGCTCATCTTGGTCAAAATATAGTTGGTCGTGCCGTTGACAATTCCCATGATTTTCGTGATCCGGTCGGAGGAGAAGCCGTCAATCAGCGTCCGGATAATCGGGATTCCGCCTGCTACGCTCGCTTCATACATGACGTCGCAGCCCTTTTCCGCCGCCTTCTGCAAAATTTCCGGGCCATGCAGCGCCATCAGGTCTTTGTTCGCCGTCACAATATGCTTGCCCCGCTCCAACGCAGCCATCATAAGCTCTTTCGTCTGCTCGATGCCGCCCATTACCTCAACGATGACGTCGATCTCCGGATTTTCGATCAGCTCCCATGCATGTTCAGTCAGTTTATACTCCGGTACATGAACCGAGCGGGCCTTGCTTTTATTTTTGACCAAAATTTGCACAATTTCAATCGGAGAGCCGGATTGGCTCATCAGGTCATGCTGATGCCCTTCTACAATACGCACAACGCCCGTTCCGACCGTGCCAAATCCAAGTAAGCCGACTTTGACTGGTTTCATAGTACCTCTTCCTCCTCAAATATAACCGCCGTCCTAGCGGCAGCTAGCTATTCGTGACCATCTAAATTGCACCGGAAGCTTGGCATAGCTCCAGCTCAGCCTTGCCCGGCCAACGTGGCCCGGGTGACGCCATCCTGCTCGCGCAGCTTGTCAAGCAGCACAGCAACGCTTTCTCCCATTCGTGACGTTTCGACGGAAATGACGACATTGGCGATGCCCTGCAGCGGAATCGTCTGGTGAATGGTCAGCACATTGCCCTCAAGCGTAGCGATCAGCGCCAGCACACGGGACAAAATGCCCGAACGATGCTCCAGGTCCATCGAAATCGTCACGATCCGGTCGCGGTCCAGCTTGCTTAACGGAAAAATACCGTCTTTATACTTATAAAAAGCGCTCCGGCTCAGCTCTACCTGCTCAACCGCCTCATGGATGGTCTTCACTTCGCCGCGGGCCAGCAGGCTCTTCGCCTGCACCGTCTTGACGAGCGCTTCAGGCAGCATATCCTCCCGAACCAGAAAAAATTGCTCGCTCTGCGGCAATTCTGCCTCAAATGATTTATCAGACATGAGCATAGTCCTCTCTGCACAGACTATTGTACTTACCTAGAGGACATTATAGCGCATTCCCACCGCTTCGGGCAATAGGCTTGCTACATACAAATATGATAAAGTGAATAAGAGAACCCGAAAAGAGGAGAAGTCTTGTGATTCGAGCCCGTATCTTGGCGACAGCCATGCTGTTTAACGACAATGATTTGTTAATGATGAAGCGTTCCCCGACCCGCACCTTATCGCCAGGCCTATGGGCAGCCGTAGGCGGCCATCTGGAGCCGCATGAGCTGGCAGATCCTGCAGCCGCCGTACTCCGGGAAATTCAGGAGGAAACGGGGCTGCTGCCCGAGGAGCTGAGCGAGCTGCGGCTGCGCTATGTGCTGCTGCGGCTTAATCAGCAGGAGGTGCGCCAGCAGTTTATTTATACAGCCGTGGCCGCCAGACGGGACGTCGTCCAGTCAGACGAAGGCGTCCTGCACTGGATTCCGCGCAGCGAGGTGCTGGACCGGCCGATTCCATTTATTTTCCGGAAGCTGCTGGAGCATTATTTCGATACCTCGTCCAGTCCGCACATCTGGGTCGGAACGGCTGGCTACGAGACGTCCGCAGCCGGGGACAGAGAGCCGACCGTACATTGGACCGAGCTGGTCGACCCGCAGCAGCAGTAAGGACAGAGGAACGCGCCGAACAACCAACGCACTCAGGCAGACGGACAACGGCTGGCGTTCCCCGCTTCAGGCATGCTGCAGTCACAGGCTGCGTAGTCTGGGCGCCGTCAAGCCACAGAAACTGACAAACTGAATCAGATAAGGAGCCGATACGATGGCAATCGCCGAGCTTACGATTATTCCGGTCGGGACCGCTTCCACCAGCCTCAGCGCTTATGTCGCCGAGCTTCATCGGGTGCTGGCAGACGAGCAGACCGCCGGGCGTATTTCATTTGAGATGACTGCGATGAGCACGATTCTGGAAGGGGAGCTGGAGGAGCTGTTCCGCGTCATTCGCCGCCTGCACGAGTTGCCCTTCGAGGCCGGGGCGCAGCGGGTATGCACCTCGATCAAATTCGACGACCGCCGCGACAAGCCAGGCTCGATCCGGCAAAAGCTGGAATCGGTCGCCCGGCGGCTGGAACAGCCATAGCTTGCTTTAAGCTGAACGAAAGGAAGATCAACGATGAACAACGATTCGCAGACCTGCGCCGATAGCCGCCAGCATCAACGCGAGGAACCGCAGCCGCCGGGTCAGGCGGCAATCATCCACGTCGCTGACATCAGCTACATCCGCGATGACAAATCGCTGCTGGCCGATGTCAGCTGGAGCGTTCGGCCAGGTGAGCACTGGGCGCTGCTTGGCTTGAATGGCTCAGGCAAAACGACATTGCTGAACATGATTACCGGCTACCTGTGGCCAACTAGCGGAAGCATCAGCGTGCTTGGGGAAACCTACGGAGACGTCGATCTGCGCGAGCTGCGCAAAACGATCGGCTGGGTCAGCTCCTCGTTGCAGGAGAAGCTGCATATGTCCGACAAGACGCAAACCGTCGTCCTGAGCGGCAAATACGCCACCATCGGCTTGTATGACAAGCCGGACGACAGCGACTATGAGCAGGCCGCTGACCTGATGCGCAAGCTCGGCTGCTCTCATCTGTGGAACCGGGCTTACCAGACCTGCTCCCAGGGAGAGAAGCAGAAGCTGCTGATCGCCCGCGCGCTGATGGCCGTTCCCCGGCTGCTTATTCTGGATGAGCCGTCGAATGGGCTTGATTTATTTTCGCGCGAGACGCTCTTGGCCAGCATTGACGAATTAGCGAAGCAGCCCGACGCGCCGACGATGATTTATGTTACCCACCACACGGAGGAAATTTTACCGATCTTCGGCCACACGCTACTGCTGCGCCGAGGCTCCGTATTCGAAGCCGGACCCACCGCAGAGGTGCTGTCCGAGGATGTGCTGTCCCGGTTCTTCGAGCTGCCGGTGGAGGTGCGCTGGCGTCAGGGACGAGCCTGGCTTGCTCCGCAGGAGCAAGGGTAGCCAATTAGTCGCCAGATCGGTACGATCCGGGCTTTTACCTTTCAGAAACCAGATGTATAATCACAGAAAAGGTTCTAACCAACCCGGCCCGGTCTACGCGGCGAGCGATCTCAGGCCGGGTTGTTTCGCGATTAGAGTAAAGGAGTGAACATGGTTAACTCGCATATAGAATCCGTAGCTGAACGTATCCTAGAACTTGTTTTAGAGGATCAGACTCATTTAATTCATGCAGCGCTGCATGAATTAAGCATCAGTGACCAACTGTCAATCCATGAATTGCTTGATTTTAGATCACTAGAATATATAGTAACAAACATCGAGCAGATCACGGTAGACGATTCAGTGAAAGAACATGTGCTATGGGCCTATTACCGGCGTCTGCAATGGTCCGATGCGTTGCTAACAGATTTGATTCAGAGCTATAAGCACACTCATTTTGTTGCCCTTGAGAGCATTGTAATAGCAGCTATCCAACACGATGAAGTCACGAACAATCAGATGAATACGATTATTAGCGAATTCCCTACTAAAGAGGTGCATCGTCAAGCTTATTTTTGGTCAATTCGAGCGAAGCTAAAGGCCAATCAGCGATTAAGTGATTCAGAGATTGAAGCGCTGACTCGTTTTAGAGGCTATCATTTATTGGAACAAGCATTCGATAAGCAATTAATTCGCCCACAATATTTAAATCACTTCGTTCAACCCGTGCCTGGAGAACAAGATAAACAATGGAAGGAAAAGCTATATTTGAGGGCAACCGACAGGCTAAAAGGGACTCCATTTTTTTGAATAGCACGGTTGGGAATTCTGTTTTTAAGCAAAACAACCTGTTCCAACACTATACCTCACTAACACAAGCGAAAAAGCAGCAGGAAAACGACCAACCTGGCCGTCTTCCTGCTGCTTTTTCGCTGTTTACCTGCTGCGCACCCAATCAGCCGTCGGATAAGCTTCCTCGTTCAGCTCGCCGGCGCAGCCGGTGCTATTCTATTCCTGCTCGACAAATTCGAACTCGAAATCGCCAATCCGAACCAGCGTGCCGTCCTTCGCCCCGCGCTGACGGAGCGCCTTGTCGACGCCCTTCTTGCGCAAAATCCGGGCAAACCGCAGCACAGCCTCCTGGGTGCTAAAGTTCGTGCGCTTGATCAACCGCTCGATGCTCGGGCTGTCAACCACATAAGCCTCGTTGTCGCGGCGGATGACGAAATCCTCGCTCTCATCCTCATCAAGCCGGTATACCTTCCGCTCGGACAGCTCCACCAAATCTTCGACCAGCGGCATGTCCGGAATCGTCTCCAGCAGATCGGACACCTTGTACAGCATTTCTTGCACGCCAGACTTCGTAACCGCCGAGATCGGAAAAATCGGCAGGTCGAGGCCGCGGGCCGCCAGCTGCTCACGGAACGACTCCAGATACACCTCGGCATCCGGGATATCCATTTTGTTGGCCGCAATCACTTGCGGACGCTCCTCCAGCTTGGCGTTGTACAGCTTGAGCTCTTCGTTGATTTTCAGCCAATCCTCGAATGGATCGCGTCCTTCGGTCCCGGCCATATCCAGCACATGCACGATAACCCGCGTCCGCTCAACATGGCGCAGAAACTCATGACCGAGACCGACGCCTTCATGCGCCCCCTCAATCAAGCCCGGCAAGTCCGCCATCACGAAGCTGCGGCCGTCGCCCACCTCAACGACACCAAGATTAGGCGTCAGCGTCGTGAAATGGTACGCTCCGATCTTTGGCTTCGCGCCGGATACAACCGATAGCAGCGTAGACTTGCCGACGCTCGGAAAGCCAACCAGCCCGACGTCCGCCATCACCTTAAGCTCAAGCACAACCCAGCGCTCCTGCCCGTCCTCGCCGTTTTCCGCAATTTCCGGGGCCGTATTATTCGCCGTTGCAAACCGGGTATTGCCGCGCCCGCCGCGTCCGCCCTTGGCGATAATGACTTCCTGGCCGTGGCGGGTCAGATCGGCGATAATATCCTGCGTATCGTCATCCAGCACAACGGTGCCCGGTGGAACCCGCACGATCATGTCGTCCGCGTTAGCGCCGTGGCGGCATTTATTGCGCCCTTTTTCCCCGCGTTCCGCCTTAAAATGCTTCTGGTAGCGGAAGTCTACAAGCGTGCGCAAGCCCTCATCCACCCGGAAAATGACATCGCCGCCGTCGCCGCCGTCGCCGCCGCCTGGTCCGCCCTCCGGCACATATTTCTCGCGGATAAACGCCACCAAGCCGTCGCCGCCGTCGCCGCCCTTGACATAAACTTTTGCCTTGTCTACAAACATATAAGTTTCACCCTCTTTATCGTTCCAGCTTCGGGTCCGCAAGCATCCAACGGATGCTCCACTGTACCAATTGCTCCTGAGCCTCGGCTTGCATATCCAGCTGCTGTTCCTGCCAAAGCAGACGCAGCTCCTGCTCCAGACGGCTGATACGCTCCGCCTCGAATCCGCCTGTGTAGCTAACCTCAAGCCGCAGCTCCTGTCCGACATCAGCCCAATGCAGCTCCAGCCGGTTATCGTCCATATAAGGCGAAGCAGACGCTTCCAGTCGGAAGCCTTCCACAAGCAGTCTGATTCCCTGCTCCACCTCCGCGCAGCGGGGCAAGTTCTGCAGCTGAATCTCATCCTCTAGCCGAATCATGAGCCTCAGCTCCTTGACTTCCGCCTGAAAGCTGAGCAGGAACAAGGTTAGCGATGGGATGCCCATCTTGGAAAGCAAGCTTTCCTGTTGGACCTTGTCTTTTATTTTATCCACCATTGCCTGTAACTTCTCATATTTCTTCAGCTGCACGTAACCCATCAATACCTGGATATCATTCATCCAGTCATGCCTGTAATGATTGAACAGACGAAGCGTCCGCAGGTCCTGCTCCGACGCTAGCCTGGCCTCCTCCATTCCGGGATCAACCCGTTCGGGATCGTCCACAGGCTGCGGTGCGCACCCTTCGGATTTTGCATTCGATGGCATGCCCGATCTCTCCGTTCCACGTCAATATCCTTAACAGTATAGCATGACGCCTGACAAAGTACACGTATGTATTGAAGAACTCCGTATGAAAAAACAAACCCCGGCGAAGCTCAGTTCGCCAGGGTTTGGACGTTGTCGTTGATCTTACACTTCTACCGCAGCAGCTACATCAGCAGCCACTACAGGGTAGACGCTCACTTTTTTACGATCACGGCCGAGACGCTCGAATTTCACAACGCCTTCGACTTTCGCGAACAACGTGTCATCGGAACCGATGCCTACGTTGTTGCCCGGATGAATTTTCGTTCCGCGTTGACGAACGAGAATGCTGCCGGCTGTCACGGTTTGACCATCAGCGCGTTTAACGCCAAGGCGCTTCGCGATGCTGTCACGTCCGTTTTTCGTGGAGCCTACGCCCTTCTTGGACGCGAATAACTGAAGATCCAATTTCAACATACGTGTCTACCTCCTTACTTCGATGATAGTTGTTCTTGCATCGTTATATATGCGCCGTACGATTGTTGGATAGTTTGCAGCATGACAACCATGCTCTCAAGCAGCAACTGCATCTTACGTTCCGTATCTGCATCGGACTGAAGCGGAATATCCGCGCTCAGCAACCCATGCTTCATCCGGGCGCTCAACGGTACCCCGGCCAATGCCTCAATGGCATTCACCGTGCCGACCGTCACCGCCGATACACCGGCGCACACAATATCCTTGCCGCGCTCGTCGTATTGCGCATGTCCGTCGACCTGAAATCGTACGATCCGACTGTCTACACCGCGAAAAATCCGGATGCGAATCATATCGGTTCTTACGCTTGGATCTTTTCGATCACAACTTTCGTGTACGGTTGACGATGACCTTGCTTGCGGCGATAGTTTTTCTTCGCCTTGTACTTGTAAACGATAACCTTCTTGCCTTTGCCGTGTTTCTCGACTTTACCGGAAACGGTAGCGCCGGAAACGAGCGGAGCGCCTACAGTCAAGCCGCCTTCACCGGACACTGCCAGTACACGGTCAAATGTGACCGCATCGCCTGCGCCGACTTCCAGCTTCTCGATGTAAAGAACATCGCCCTCGGAAACCTTGTATTGTTTACCGCCTGTTTCAATAATTGCGTACATAGTTGCACCTCCTCATGTCTCAGACTCGCCTATAAGCCAGGTGACTTGTCCAAAGGACAAATTCTTGGGATACCCGCTTCGCGCGGTTACAGCATGTTGTAGCAACACACCCGATCATTCTATCACAGGACACATCGTCAATGCAACTATTTATTTCAAGATCAAGCGAGACCTGTGCCGCCGCAAACCGGGCATGCTTTCGGGGCCGTCGTTTCGAGACTGTCCCGTACTTTTTTGCGCGTCATCTCCACGAGCCCAAGCTTCGTCCAGCCGACGACAACCGTCTTCGTCCGGTCCTTGCGCACCTCCTGCGCCAGCTCGTCCTGCACCTGCTGACGGCGCTCCGGCGAGTCCATATCAATAAAATCAATCACGATCAGTCCGCCGATATCTCGCAGCCTGAGCAGCCGGGCAATCTCGCGCGCCGCCTCCAGATTCGTATCAAAAACGGTCTGCTCCAGGTTGACCGACCCGGTGTACTTGCCCGTATTGACATCAAATACAGTCAGCGCCTCGGTCCGGTCCACGATTAAATAGCCGCCGTTGTCCAGCCACACCTTGCGGCGCAGAGCCAGCTCCAGCTGCTTGGGCACGCCGTAGTCGTCCATGACGTCCCGCCCCTGGTGGACGTTCACCCGCTCAGCCAGCGTCTGCGCGCCCGGCGCGGACAGCATGCTCAGCACAAGCTCCCGCACCTCCTGCGAGCTGACCATTACCTGCCGCACATCCTCGCGGAGCACATCGCGCATCAGCCTGGGCAGCATGTCCAGATCGCTGTAAACCTGGCGCGGCACCGCCCCCGGCCGATCCGCCGATGCGGCGAGCAGCCTCCAGCGGCCGCGCAGCTCTTCGAGGTCGACAGCCAGCGTCTCCTCTGTTTCGCCAAGCGCCGCCGTCCGGACAATAAACCCTTCGCCCGGCTCCAGCTGCCGCTCCGCCATCCGCTTGAGCTTCTCCCGGTCCGAAGCCTGCTCGATTTTGCGCGATACACCGACATAACCGGCGCTCGGCATGTAGACGCCGAACCGGCCGGGAATCGAATAATGCGTCGTGACACGCGCGCCTTTCGTGCCGACCGGCTCTTTGGCGACCTGCACCATCACCTCTTGCCCGACAGAAACAAGCTCATGAATCGGAGGCTTTTCCTTCGGTTGCTTGTCCAGATTCGCCGGAAGCACGTCATCAATGTACAAAAAACCGTTGCGCTCCAGTCCAATATCTACGAAAGCGGCCTGCATGCCCTGCAGCACACGGACGACGCGACCGATATAAATGTTGCCTGCCAGCTGATCCTGACCCTGATGCCCTCTATAATACTCGGTAAGCTTGCCGAATTCGACAACCGCTACCTCGGTATGCTCTTGCTCGCATTTTACCAATAATCGTTTCATGTCCGGCAACACCTCAGGTTTATTGTAACACAATCGCACCTGCTCTGCCCGCTGCCGCACCTTCACCCGAAAAGCTCCGCAATCGGCTGCTCCCGCCTCGTTTCATCAAAATAGCAGGACAGCAGCAGCTGCTCCGGAATCACATGGCGAATGCGCGCCTCACGATCGAGCACAACGACCAGATGATACCGGTCCCGCATAAACAAACGGACAACATCAACCGCCTTCCGGTGCCCGCGCACGATAATCGGACCTGCCCAGGTCCCTGCGGACAGACGGCTGTCGAACTTCCCCTCGCGGCCGAGCAAAAATCGTAAAAAACGGTACGGCGTCCCCCGCCGCTCATACCAGTTCGAAGCAAGCAGAAAGCCGCCGATCAGCAGCCAGTTCAGCGGAATGCCGCCCTTTCCTGCCAGCGCGAAGCCGACCGCCGCCATGATGATAACGGCGCTGAACACCAGGCTGATGTCCGCCGCCAGCTGCAACGTCCGCTGGTAGGGCAGCCAGAGTCCGAATAACGCCGTCATAATTCGGCCCCCGTCCAGCGGCAGCACAGGCAGCAGGTTAAACAACGCGATCAGCGCATTCGCCTGGACCAAATATTCCCCCCACAGCGGAGGCAGCAATCCAAGCCGGGTCAGCCCGTAGGCGACCCCCATCATCCAGACGTTCTGCAGCGGACCGGCCAGCGCCACACCCAGCTCATGGACTGTCGTTGCCCCCGGCGCCTCCTCCATGACCGCCACGCCGCCGAAGGGCAGCAGCTGCACCTCGCGTACCCGCCAGCCGAAGCTGCGGGCGGCAGCCACATGGCCCAGCTCATGCACGAGCACAATGCCAAACAAGGTCAACACTTCGACCGCGTAGCCGGTCAGCACCGACAGCAGCAGCAGCACGCTGAACAGCGGATGGAGACGGAAGGAAATGCCGAACCAGACGTTCCACGCAGCAAAACGTACAAGCTTTCCGTTCCTGCTCCCGATTCTGTTGTCCGATTTAGTCAAACGGAATCACATCCGCCGGATCGACCGCTTTGCCTGCGCGGGATAATGCGAAAAATAACGTACCGGGCGTCTGCCCCGCCTGCGGCGTTTTTCCGGCTTGCCCTGGCGAACGATTAGCGCCGGACTGCCCGGCCGTCCCGCCGGAGCCGGATACGCCAGACGAACCATCCGCCCCACGCCCGCCGGAGCCGGACACCGGGACAGCCAGCGTGCCGACCGTCTCCCCTCCCTTGACCCAATCATTCAGGCGGATGCTGATGCTGCCTGCGCTCAGATGGCCGTAAGCCGACTCCAGACCGCCCGCGTGACGCAGCACGACCGTATAGCCGGTGTCATCCTTCTGGCCTGCGTAGATCACCATGCCGGTATCAACCGCCGCAACGGGCGCTCCGCCCGGCGCTTCCAGCAGCACACCGCCTTGGCTTGGCGTGAAGGCGGCGATCAGCTTGCCCTCCACGGGCGCAAAATAATGCTTGGGCAGCGAAGCGACCTTCTCCGCGTCCTGATGGCGGGCGCCGCTGTTGATCGCCGGCAGAAACGAGGGGGCGCCCCCAAAGTGACGCTCGTACCAGCCTGCCAGCGCAGACGTATTCAGCGGCTCTGTCAAGGCCGTCGCCACAACCGCCCGACCGCGCTCGGCCCACGGCTGATCGAGCTGATACAGCCCCCATACCCCGGCGAACAGCAGCCCGCTGAGCAGCAGCCGCAGTGCAAAGCGGCTGCCGGGCTGCGGCTGCTCCGGCCAGCTGCCGTACACGCGCCCTGAATCGCGTGCATCCCGCGAGCCGTAGACGGACCACTCCCGCTCGTACTTTTGCTTCCACGCCATTTCCGGGTCGGCGTCATAAGACGCCTGCAGAAACGGCTCATCCTCTCCATATCCATAGCCGGATCGTCCGGCGGCAGGTCCGGCGAGTCTGTCCGGTCTGTTAAATCCGTCAATATGTCCAGGCTTGTCAGCCTTGTCCGCCCGGCCGGAGCGGGTCCATTCCTCCTGCTCATAAGGAAAGCTGAGGTGAGCCAGCACCGGCTCTCCTTGGCCGCTGCGCCAGGCATGCTCCTGAAGCTGGCGAATTTTCTCGGTTCTGCGGTCGCGCACGTTTTTTTTCGTCCTCACGCCGTTGACCTCCTCGCAGCTGAATCACTCGTTCATTCCATCCTATGAGCTTGTACGGGCAAATATACAAATGAAAAAAGACAAGCCGGCGTTCCCGCATCGGCTTGTCATGTTCAGCTTTGCCCCTCGTCCCTTTCGCCACTTTCGCTGCAAGGGCCTGGGAGAGGGAGGGGGGGAACAGTCCGGCGCTTCCTCCCGCACGCGACGCGACTAGGGCGTGTCTCAAAAATCGCTGAAGTGCATCTTTTACCGCCTTTTCGTCCCCTGCCGCGTCACTTTTCCTTGACGTGCCCCGGCACGCCTGCGGAAAACTTCCTTGCTTGGAACGAAAATTCGGCAAAATCTGCTGCCTTCAGCGTTTTCAGACACGCCCTAAGCGTCTGCGCGTTCGGCCCGCACTGCGCAAATTTTAAATTCAGGCATCCGGCTCGTCGGGTCCAGCGCGTCAATCGTCAGACGGTTGATCGACAGCTCCTCTCCCCAATGAAACGGCACAAACACAGTCCGCGGATGGATGCCCTCCGTGACCTTCACCGGAAACACCAGCGAATCGCGGCGGGTCGTCAGCCGAAGCTGATCGCCCACAGCCAGACCGATCCGGGCCGCCAGCCACGGATGAACCTCGGCGACCGGCACCGGCGTTTTTTTGCTCAGCGCCGCTGTACGCCGTGTCTGCGCGCCGCTCAAGTAATGGCTGCCGACACGCCCGGTCGTCAGCACATACGGATAATCCGAATCAGCCGGCTCCGCCGGCATTTTCGGTGTAATGCCGGACAAGCGCGCCCGGCCGTCGGCGTGATGGAACCGTTCGGCGAACAGCACCGGCGTACCCGGATGCTCCGGCGACGGACAGGGCCAAAATACGCCCTTCTCCCGCTTCAGCCGCTCGTAGCTAATGCCGCTGTAATCAGCCTTGCCCCCGGCCGTCGCCAGCGCCAGCTCGTTAAACACGTCCTCAATGCTGTCATAGCGGAAGTAACGCCCGTAGCCTAACGCTTCCGCCAGCTCGCAGAGCAGCTTGTAATCAAGCTTGGCTTCGCCCGGCAGCTTCAGCGCCTGCGGACGGTGGAACACCCGGCCCTCCAGATTGGTCAACGTCCCTTCGGCTTCCAGAAAGGAAGAGCCCGGCAGTACATAGTGGGCGAACTTCGTCGTTTCCGTTTCAAACATATCCACAACGACAAGCAGGTCCAGCTTGCCTAGCGCCCGCTCCACCATCCGGCTGTTCGGACTGGAGACGACCGGATTGGAGCCCAGCACAATCAGCGCCTTGATTTCGCCCGCATCGACCTTCTGCAGCAGCTCATAAGCGGATACGCCCTTGCCGGGCAGCTCCGCCGGGTCAAGCCCCCACACCTGCGCTACATAAGCGCGCGCGGCCGGATCTTCAATAAGCCGGTAGCCCGGCAACTGGTCAGCCTTCTGCCCGTGCTCCCGTCCGCCCTGGCCGTTGGCCTGACCGGTAACCGCGCCGTAGCCGCAGCCGCGACGGCCGATCTTGCCGGTCAGCAGCGCCAGGTTGATGTAATTGAGCGTGTTTTCGACGCCGTTAACCTGCTGCTCCAGCCCCCGCGCGGTCAGTACCATACCGGTAGCCGCTTTGGCAAAGCCGCGAGCGATTGTACGCACGACGGCTTCCAGCACCCCGGTCAGCTCCTCGACCCGCGCAGGCGTAAACGGCTTGACCGCCTCAGCCAGCTCCGCAAAGCCATTCGTCCGCTGCTCGACGAATGTTTTATCGTACAGCTTTTCAGCGATGATGACATGCAGCAGCCCGTTGATAAACACCGAATCAAAGCCCGGCTGCAGCCGCACATGCAAATCCGCGGCTTTGGAGGTCATCGTATTTCGCGGATCAATCGTGACAATTGTAGCGCCGTTCCGCTTCGCTTCCAGCAAATAAGGCATCATCGTCGGCTGACATTCCGCAATGTTCGTCCCCGCCAAAATCAAATATTTCGCATTCGGAATCTCTGACAGCGGCATCGTCATCCCGCGATCCAGGCCGAAGGCCTGATTGCTTGCGGCCGCTGCGGACGACATGCAATAACGTCCATTGTAATCAATATATCTAGAGCGCAGCGCCACACGGGTGAACTTCCCCAGCAGATAGCTCACCTCATTGGTCAGCGAGCCGCCTCCGTAGACGCCGACCGCATCCGCGCCGTATTCCGCCTGAATAGCCTGGATGCGCCGGGCAATATCCGGAGTGACCTGCTCCCAAGGCAGTGTCCGCCAGTCGCCGAGAGCCGCAGACGGCTCCGCCTGCCGGTCGCGGAACGCCGCCTCGCCAAGGCCGGCGCGCACAAGCGGCTTCAGCACCCGCTCGGCATGCCCGACATGCTCCAGCGCATTCAGCCCTTTCTGGCACAGCCGTCCCGTTGCTACAGGAAATTCCTGGCTCGGCTTAATGGCGAGCACTTGCGTCTTGCGGTCTTCCGCCAGCTCCATTCCGCATTGCATACTGCAGAAGCAGCAGTGGGACGCCACATTGTCCAGTATTTTCAGTTCGCTTACACTCATCCGGCCATCTCCCCCGCTTCATCCAGCTTTGTTTAGGCGGCCAGAGTTTTGCCCGATACGGGACACGTCCGCCAGAACCGCTCGTGCCCCGTCACCGGCTAATGCCGATTCGGCATTCGGTTGCTCAGCTTAAACTGCGCTCACATTGTCAATCGAGCCGGCTTGAACTTTACCGCCATCGCCGCTCCAGGTACGCTTCCACTTGCCTTGCACGATCGCAATCACAACGATACAGGACAACGCGATCGCGCTCAAAATCAGGAAACCCGGCGTAAAGGAGCCCAGCATCAGCTTGATGTTGCCCAAAATTTTCGGCAGAAAGAACCCGCCGAGACCGCCGGCCGCACCAACAATCCCTGTAATGATGCCCACTTCATTGTTAAACCGCTGCGGCACGAGTTGGAATACAGCTCCATTGCCCATCCCCATGGCCATCATCGCAACGAACAGCAGCGCAGTGGTCAGCCAGAGCGCCGGCAGCAGCGAAACGAAGGCCAGCATGACGCCGATTACGCCGTACAGCATCATCAGCATGCGGATTCCGCCCATCCGGTCGGACAGATAACCGCCGATTGGTCTGAACAAGCTGCCCGCAATAATACAGATGGTCGCGAAGTCGGCCGCCGTCACGGCGCTGAGCTGATATTCGGTGTTGAAGAAAATCGTCAAGTAGTTGGCCATGCCGGAAAATCCGCCGAACGTCACCATATAAAAGAAGCAAAACAACCAGGTGTCCTTCTGCTTCAATACCCGGCCGTAGTCGGCCAGCTTGAGCGGCGCAGGCTGCGTCGGGCTGTCCTTGGCGGTGAACAGGAAAATGACAAACACAATCGCCAGCGGGATGAGCGCAAGTCCAAATACGATATGCCAGTCCCCGTAATGCTGGGCCAGACGGTTGGCGAACAGCGTACTGAAAATGGTACCGCTATTGCCTGCTCCGGCAATTCCAAGGGCCAAGCCTTGATATTGCGGCGGATACCAGCGGCTCGCAAGCGGCAGCGCAGCAGCGAAGCTGGCTCCGGCGATGCCAAGCATCAGGGCAACGAAATACATGTCATTTAACGAGCTGGCAAATTGCCAGCCGAATACAAGCGGAATAATGGTTAGCAGCATGCCGATAATTCCGGTTTTTTTAGCTCCGATCCTGTCGGTCAAGTACCCGAGCACAAGCCGCAGCACCGAGCCGCCGAGCGCGGGCAGCGCAACCAGATTGGCTTTCTGCGCGGCATTCAGGCCGTAATCGTTGGCAATGAGTACCGCAAGCGGCCCGAGCAGCACCCAGAGCATGAAGCTTACATCAAAATAGAGAAATGCACTGATTAATGAACCTTTGTGACCGCTTTGCAAAAAACCTTTCCGATCAACCATTCGAACCCTCTCCTTTTTGGCGATAAGCTGTTGCCTGATTCCTTGACTTGCCTGTCTTTCCCCGATGGATGGAAAGCATGGTTGGTCGAAATTGCACACAAAAAACCTATCCATCACGTCATGTCATTACGACATGCTTTGTAAGGGATAGGCGCCATTGCCTAACATCAGCGGACACACCATTGTGTCCTATGAACCGGTTGCTGTTCATAAGGCTATTATAAGGCAGCTCTACCCTAACGTCAATAAACTTGACACAAAATTCTTTAATTAAGCAAGGAGAAGCAAAATATATCGACAAACGACATAAATTCATGTTATATTTCTAATGGATTTTCATCAAATCGCATATACATGACATGTTTATTACATCAATTGTTTATTCTAACTTTTTAGGTTTTAATCTACATTCTTTTTCTGTCTGGAGGTTGAGTTTGTCATGTTACAGTCCTTTGTACTGATTGAAGAAGGGCATTCGAGTGACTCTTCCGGGGCAGAAGACCTGCTGAAGGATATGGGATTTCGCGTGTATACGGCGGCCAACGCCAAGGAGCTTGCCTTTCATTCCGGCAAAGCCGATGCGTTTGTACTCGCCGTATCGACGGAGCAAGTCGGCTGCTGGCGCAGCACCGCTCTCGGCTTGCGCAGCCTGCCGGTGTTCTGGTGGTGCACCCGCGAAACATTTCCCAGCCACGGCTGCACACTGGACCCGGGGATTGACGGGTTGCTTGGCGGCTCGATGAGCTCGCTTGAAATCCACTGCGCCCTCCTGCTCGGCGTCAACCAGTTTTTCCGCCGGACGGAGTGGGAGCAAGAACGGGAGCAGCTGCTGTCACGGTTGGAGGAACGCAAGTGGATTGATCAGGCCAAACGCATTTTGAGCGAGGTCAAGGGCATCTCCGAAGCGGAAGCGTATGACTTTTTACGCAAGCAGGCCATGAATGAACGCAAACGGATGGTTGACGTCGCCACCTCCATCGTAACCGTCTATCAGCTGCTGCAAAGTGAAAACAAAGGAGGCCGCAAGCGATGACCATGATTTCTCTGCTCCGTGAAGTGGGGCGCGGCAAACGCGGCTCACGGGACCTGACCTATGAGGAGGCGCTGCTCGCTGCGGAAGCGATCCTGAGCGGAGAAGCTACGCCTGCTCAAACCGGAGCCTTCCTGGTTGCCGAACGTATGAAAATGGAGTCGTCCGACGAGCTTCGCGCCTTCATCCACGCCCTGAGGCGGCGCTGCCGCATTCACCCGATCGGCCGCGGCCTTGACTGCGCCGGACCTTATGACGGCCGAACGCGCACCTTCATTGCCACGTTCCCGACCGCGTTTGTACTGGCCGCCTGCGGGCTGCCGACAACGCTGCACAGCAGTCCGAACCTGCCGCCCAAGCAAGGCGTAACGCTGCATGATGTACTGGAGGCGCTTGATCTCCGGCCCGGCCAAGCATCCTCCAGCGTCTTGCTATCGGCGGCCGAGCATACCGGGTTCCTGTATGTGCCCACGGAAAGCTGGTGCGAGGCGCTTGGACGTCTGCGGCCGCTGCGTCAGGAGCTTGGCTTGCGTACCGTGTTTAATACAGCAGAGAAGCTGTTGCGCTTTACCGAAGCTCCTTACATGGCTGTTGGCGTGTTTCACGGCACCGTTTTCGAGAAGATCACCCGGCTGCTCATCGGAATGGGCGTCGAACGCGGTATTGTCGTGCAAGGGATGGAAGGCTCGGAGGATGTGGCCGTTGATCACAAAACACGCGCCTTCCTTATTCGCGACGGCCAAAGCGAGCTGTATATCATCGACCCCGATTCATTCGAATTGGGCGTCGAGCAGCCGGACGATCCGCACCCCTGGACCGCTGCCCGGCAGGCGGAAACTGCACTAGCCGTGCTGCGCGGCGAAGCCGAGCTGCCCTACCTGAATATGGTGCTGCTGAACAGCGCGCTGCGCCTCTGGATCGGCGGCATCAGCAACTCGATCGAGGAGGGCGTGTACCTCGCCCGCCATACGCTTGAGCAAGGAGCCGCCTTTGCCGCCTATCAGGCATGGACACGTGCGGTTAACCCGGTATCCACAAACTAGACGAACCAAAGCATCCCGTTCCGGCGCACAGCCGAAATCCGGGATGCTTTTATTTGTACGCTTGCTGCGCTGTCTTCGCTTAATCCTCATCAAGCAGCTTGTCGTCATGCATCTTGATGCTCATGACCAGCCCCATCGACACCATATTAATCAGCAGAGAAGTTCCCCCATAGCTGATAAACGGCAGCGTAATGCCCGTAAGCGGCATAATGTTCATCATCATGCCTACGTTCTGAAAAATCTGGAACACCAGCATGGAAACGATGCCGATGATGATGAAGGAGCCTGCAAAGTTATGGCAATACAAGGCAATAAGAATCATCCGGTAAATGAGCACAAAAAACAGCAGCAATAAAATCGAAGCGCCCACAAAACCGAATTCCTCGCCGACCACGGCAAAAATCGAATCGGAATAGGCGTAAGGCACCAGCCGTGACGATGATCCGTGCAGATACCCTTCCCCGGTTAAAAAGCCCGATCCGATGGCCCGGACTGCCGTATCCACATGGTAGGAATCATTTTTGTGCGCCGCCGTCGGATTAATAAACGTGTTGATGCGCACGACCCATTGTACAGGCAGCTTGTTGGAGCTGAGGAACTGAATAATCAGCTCATAGTAATTTTTGACCAGAAACAGCATCAAGTAGGAGCAGCCGCCCAAAATCGCGACGCCGATGGTGACAAACCGGGCCTTGATATTGCCGATCCACAGCATGCCGACCAGCAGCACCGCCAAAATAAGCCCGTTGCCGAAATCCGGCTGCATCAGCACCAGTCCGATCGGCAAAGCAACCAGCGCACCAATCGGCACAATATCCCGAATCAGCTCCAGCGGCTGCCCCTTGCGGCGGGCCATAAACGCGGCCAGCGTAATAATCAATATGATTTTCATCAGCTCAACAGGCTGAAAGTTCAGAAATCCGAACTCAAACCAGCCGCGGGCATTATTGATCGTCGAACCAAAAAAATAAACGGCTACGAGCAACAGCACGCCGAAGCCGTAAAGGTAGTATGAAACCTTGATGAGCAGGCGGTAATCAAAATAGGCCGCTCCGAGAAACGCAATAATCGAAATGATGTAAATAACGACATTTTTCTTCACGTCGAACGCGAACTGCTGGTTGCTTAACCCCACACTGTATTGCAGCAGCGCACCGATCACGATCAGTACAATAAGCAGAGCGACCACCAGCGGATCTATCTTCTTAAACTTGTACAGCACTTGTCGTTCATCCTATCCCGAAAAACTTTTTCATCTTCCCCAGCATGCCTGCCCGATCATCCAGCTGCATCAACGGCACCGTATCGCCCAGCATCCGCCGCCCGATATTGCGGTATGCGATCGCCGCACGGGAATTCGGATTCATCACGGTCGGTTCGCCTGTGTTGGCGGATTTGATAACCTGCTCGTCATCCGGTACGATACCCAGCAGATCAATCGCCAGCACCGAGCAAATTTCGTCGATATCGAGCATCTCGCCTTTTTTCATCATCAGCGGTCTGATCCGGTTAATAATCAGCTTGGGCGCTTCGATATGCGGCTCCTTCTCCAGCAGCCCGATGATCCGGTCGGCGTCCCGTACTGCCGCATTTTCCGGCGTTGTCACCACAATCGCCTTGTCGGCTCCGGCTACCGCATTTTTAAAGCCATGCTCGATTCCGGCAGGACAATCAATAATGACGAATTCAAATTCACGTTTCAAATCAAGAACGATTTGCCGGACCGCATCCGGAGAAACCGCGTGCTTGTCTTTCGTTTGCGCAGCAGGAAGCATGTACAGTTCATCAAAGCGCTTATCCTTCACAAGAGCCTGAGCCAGACGACAGCGGCCTTCAGCGACATCAATCAAATCGTAGATGATCCGATTTTCCAGCCCCATGACAACATCCAGGTTACGAAGGCCAATGTCCGTATCGACCATGACAACCTTTTTCCCCTGGAGCGCCAAAGCTGTGCCGATATTCGCCGACGTCGTCGTTTTGCCGACGCCGCCTTTGCCTGAAGTGATGACGATTGCCTCTCCCATAGGTCCCACCCCTTTTTAGCCTGAATTCAACGATGTAGCCCAACCTGTTCACATGTATTGAAGCTGCGCCGATCCGCAGCCGTCGCCGATCAGGCGTGACGCGGCAGCGAAAACCGGTGCATGTGATTTACCTTGTCAATCTCCATCTTGCCGTCCTTGATGTAGGCAAACTCCATATAGGTGTCAAATGCTTCACTGAGATCCCACTCGTCCGGCGGCCGGGAAATAATCCCGCCAATCCGAAGCTGCGTCGGACGCATGTGCGAAGCCGCAATAATGGCCCGCTCATCTCCCTCCGAGCCGGCGTGAGCCATCCCGCGCAGCGATCCCATAATATAAATGCTACCTGTACTAACGATGGAACCGCCCGGATTCACATCCCCCAGAAACAGCATGTTGCCTTCATGCTTCAGCGTTTGGCCGGAACGAACAATTCCGCGGACAGTTTTCACATCAAGGGGCTCCGGCGCCGTTTTGTCATGCGACGGGTCAAGCGATTCCATAGATTGGATCAGCAGATTGCCCTTTTGCCCGATAATGCGGCGTACCTGTTCCTTTTGCTCATCGGTCACTGTACGCTTGCCAAGCTTGACATGTACATGAATAATCGGTCCGGTCAATATTTGCTGATGTGTTTTCTCCAGCTTATGGTTAAGCTCGCGCAACACCTCGGAGAATTCGCAGGCATCGTCCAGCAAAAAGATGAGTCCGTCCTTTACTCCCTTGATAGTCACATGATGTTTGGCTGCCGTCATAAACGTTCCTACCTCCTAAGCCTATACAATTCGGCCTGGCGCAGAAGTTCTCCTGCCGATAAGAGGAAATTTTATTCCTCCTTCTCCGCCGGCTTTCCAGGCAGGCTTTCGAACATGCGGCGCACCGGGACGTAGATTGCCAGCGCGAACAGCAGGTTGATCAGCATGCTGGGCAGCATTTGATGGAGAAACATCCACTCGAAGGGCACGCTGGTGACACGAAACAGCCGCTGAATGCCGAACAGCACCGCATCGTAAAACAAGTGCCCGCTCCCGATCACAAGCATGCTGAGGACAATGCTGGAATACATCCGCCCTTGCATCAGCCCTGCCGTATAGCCAGCCACGCCCATCGCGAAGGAGGTCGGCCCGAGCATGGGAGAAAAGAGCAAAAAATCGTACAAAAAACCGAAAATAAGACCATAAACGAGTCCCACATGGCGTCGAATATAAAGCCCGATATACAAAATAACGACGAGGACAAAATGAGGCGTAACCTCGACATTGGTTTGCCAGCTTAGCGGGAGCAGCCACGGGAGCAGCGTCGATTCCAGCAAAAACAACACGCCGAGCAGCAGCCACAGCTTTTTATGATTCATCTGCGCCCGTCACCTCACTCCGGCACTTCGACGACAAATACTTCGCGAAGATGATTAAAGGAAGCCAGCGGCTTGATCATCGCCACATGGGTAATCCCGACATCACCCTCTCGCCGCTCGACGACCGTACCGATTTCGATCCCGCGAGGAAACACAAGCCCTTGGCCGGACGTAATGACGGTATCGCCGACCTTCAACGGGTCATTGCGGTCGATTTTCGTCATCAGCAGCATCTGGGTATCCGGGTCGTAACGCTCGATCAGGCCAAACGTTTCATTCACCCGTCCCTTGGCCGTCACGGCGATCGCCTTGGAGTCCAGCGTCGTCACCTTGGAATCAATGGACGCCTTGTCGTCGATGCCCGTCAGCAGCTGCACGTTCGAATAAAAGGCGGACACCTCCGTCACCCGGCCGATCAGCCCTTCTACGGAAATGACGGCCATATTCGGACGAATGTTGTCCTTCTCGCCGAGGTTAATCGTAATCGTTTTACCCTGCTGGATAAACTGAACGACCTCCGCAACCCGAAATTTATACTTATTCATCTGCTTCTGCCGCTCTGTAAAGCCAAGCGCGTCCTGCAGACGCTGGTTTTGCAGCTCCAGGTCGTTCAGTCTGCTCGTATCCCGCGCATATCTGGACAGCGTCTCGCGCAGCACGTGGTTTTCCTCATAAATCGTCCGCAGCTGGCCAATTTCCTGAAAATAAGTGACTACAGCTCCAACCGGCTTGTAGATCAATCCCTGCGTAAACGAAACGGTATCCTTTACAAACTTGCCCGTCCAGGTCCCGTACCCGTTTTTCCCATAAGTCAATCCCATCAGCACGATGAAGCAAATCAGACCAAGCATCAGGATCAGCAATCTTTTGTTCCCCAATAGCTTCAATGCTTACACCTTCCAAACGTTCGATCTGGGTAACCGCCGCAAGGCAGCGCCGCGTTTGCGAAGTTAGCCGCGCCGCCTTCCGGCGCCGGATTAACGACGCGCTTTGCTGGCAGGGCCCGATTTGCGGAACAGATGAATATTTTCAAGCGCGCGTCCTGTTCCGATCGCCACACAATCCAGCGGGTTCTCGGCGACAAGCACGGGCATGCCGGTCTCGCGGGCCAGCAGCTTATCCAGGTTGCGGAGCAAGCCGCCGCCGCCCGTCAGCACAATGCCGCGGTCCATAATATCGGCGGACAGCTCCGGCGGACATTTCTCCAGCGTGACCTTGACCGCCTCCACGATGCTGTTCACCGTGTCAGCCAGCGCTTCCGTAATTTCATCGGAGGAGACAGACATCGTCTTCGGCAAGCCGGACACGAGATCGCGTCCGCGAATCTCCAGCTTGGTCGCCTTCTCCATCGGCAGCGCTGAGCCGATCTCCAGCTTGATCTGCTCGCTTGTCCGCTCCCCGATCATCAGGTTGTAGGTGCGCTTGATATACTGCGTAATCGCTTCGTCCATCTCATCGCCTGCAACACGGATGGAGCGGCTTGTCACGATCCCGCCCAGCGAAATGACGGCAACCTCGGTAGTCCCTCCGCCGATGTCAACGACCATGCTGCCCGTCGGCTCCCATACGGGCAAATCCGCGCCGATTGCCGCCGCAAACGGCTCCTCAATCGTATAGGCATCTCTAGCTCCCGCTTGACGGGTCGCATCCTCGACAGCCCGTTTCTCAACAGCCGTGATGCCGGACGGCACACAGACCATGACGCTTGGATGGCGCTGGAACAGCAGACGCTGCTTCTGCGCCTGACGGATGAAATATTTGATCATCGTCGAGGTCGTTTCAAAATCCGCGATGACGCCGTCCTTCATCGGACGAATCGCGCGGATATTGCCCGGCGTGCGCCCGATCATCTTTTTGGCGTCATTGCCGACGGCCTCGATGGTTTTCGTATCGGTACGGATCGCCACCACCGACGGCTCGCGGACGACGATCCCTTTTCCTTTTACATACACCAATGTGTTGGCCGTGCCTAAGTCAATGCCTAAATCTTTGGTGAATCCACCCATTCCGAACATGATGTTTCTCCCTTCTCTATTTGAAGGCGTGTTTCACGCATCTGCTTATTATATTACATCAATCCGAGTTCCTTCAAACTCACGAAATGGCGGTCGCCGATCACGAGATGATCGAGGATTTCAATGCCTACGATCTCCCCCGCTTCGACGAGCCGCTGGGTCAGCTGTATATCTTCGGGACTCGGAGTCGGATCGCCGCTAGGGTGATTGTGGGCGCATACGATCGAAGCGCTGCTGCGCTTGATCGCGGCCCGGAATACTTCCCTCGGGTGGACGATAGAGGCGTTCAAGCTCCCCATCGACAGCGTCTCCTGTCCGATCACATGATTTTTCGTATTCAGAAACAAGCAGACGAAATGCTCCTTCTGCAAGTAGCGCATATCTTCCATTAAAAGTGCGGCGGCATCCTGCGGCGAGCGGATCGTCACGGTTTCGTTCATCGCTGAACGCGCCATTCTTCGGCCCAGCTCAATGCCCGCTTTAATTTGCAGCGCCTTCGCGGCGCCGATTCCTTTTATTTCGGTCAACTGCTCGATGCTGACGTCGGCCAGCTTGCGCAGGCCTCCACTTTCCCGCAGCATGCGTTCGGCAAGCCGGACAACCGATTCGGCAATTGTGCCGGTACGCAAAAGAACAGCAAGCAACTCCGCATTGCTCAAAGCTTCAGCCCCATGCTGCAACATTCGTTCTCTAGGTCGGTCTTCATTCGGGACATCGCGCAATGTAATATTGTGCGATTCCATGTATTCCCCCCTTTTCCATTCGAATTTTCATTATACCATTTTGCCCGTTCAAAAAACAGCGTTCAAAAAATTGGAGGCCGCTGTAACCCGCGGCTGGCGCAGCAATCCTGACTCTTTATATTTTCGTCGGCAGCAGCCGATTTAAGTCAGTGCACGGAGCGTCATTTCCCGCGATGCTGCTCCTGATCCTTGCTTTTCAACGCGCCGATCAGCTCCTTGAGCTTATAAGGCATCGGCACGCCAAGCTTGCCGCCATTTTCGAGAATGGATACAAATTCCATCACGCAAAACGCCGCCGCAATCCCGTCGGTAATCACGCCCTGGCTGCCAAGCACGGCAAGCTCGATCATGTACACCGAACCGATCAGCATGACGACATACACCTTCTTCAATAGCCCTTTGATCCCCTTGGAGCTGACCAGGCCTTCATTAAACGCAGCAAGTATAACGCCGGATAACAAATCAAGCGCCATCAGGCCAAGCAAGACGGTAAATACAAGACCGACGCCGCCCACCAAGGCGGAAGCCGCTCCGGTAAAGACGCCAACCACAGCTTGCATATGAACCTCCAATTGTTCCATAAGCTGATCCGCTCCCTTTTCTGTGAATGAATTCGAAATTGTTCAAGCTGGACTTTCCCAGGCTTGCTTCTATCGTAAAGCTTCTCATTCACTTGGGTACGACATCTTAGGGACATTGGAGGGTCAAGTGCAAACAAACCGGGCCGTTCTTGCGCGGCATTCGCACAAAAACGGCCCGGCGGCCAAATGCATGATTTCGTACCTGTACCTTGCATGCGGCGAGCGCTTCTCCAGCCTCCGCAAGCAAGGGGACAGCTATTCAGAAGTTACTCGGCGATGCAAGCGACGCTCAGTTCCAGCGGGCTGATGCCTATTTGCCGCAGCATCTGGTCAAGCAGGTTCAGCGGAAGACCCATCACGCTGTAAAAGTCGCCTTCAATACGCTCGATAAAGACGGCTCCTAATCCCTGTATGCCGTAAGCCCCGGCCTTATCCAGCGGGATGCCCGTCTGCACATACGCTTGAATTTCCTCCGCGCTCATCGCTCTGAACACGACCTTGCTGACCGTGCAGCCAACGAGCACGGCCGCCGCACCGCCCGGCGACGCGGAGCCGACCCGGTACTGCCCTGTTGCCCCCAAGCGGGTGACTGCCCCGCCGCCCGGCTCAGCGGCAAGCAGCTCGCCGGAGCGCGCCGCCTGGATCGCCTGCGCCGCTTCCGCTCCAGCCTGAACGAGCGCCAGCCCGGTATACACCTCATGCGCCCGGCCCTGCAGCAGCTCAAGCATCCGGCAAGCATCGTCCTTGTCCTGCGGCTTGCCGAGAATTTCGCCGTCGCAGACGACAATCGTGTCAGACCCTATGACGAAGCCTTGCTCGTAATGGGCGGCAACCGAGCTTGCTTTGCGCAGCGCCAGTAGCTCTACGACCTCCGCAGGAGGCGTGCCCGGCGCAACCGTTTCATCCTCCTCGCTGGGGTGGGTGGTGAAGGTCAGGTTCAGCGTCTGCAGCAGCTCCTTTCTCCGCGGAGAAGAAGAAGCAAGAATAAGTGGAACTATCGACATAAAACGATCCCTCGTTTCGAAAATAGTGTAGAATGGGGGTAGCCTCATCTGGGCCGATCGGCCTATATTTTGCGAAATACCCAAAATCCCGCAGCAAGTCCGGCCAGACTGATCAAATTAAGCCGGATATGCAAATCAAGATCGTAGCGGATCACAAGCAGATCGGCTTTGGGCTGCCAGCTCAGCTCGGCCGACTTCGTCAAAAACGAAAGCGCCGCATAGGCGGATAAAAATTGTCCGACAAGCGTGCCTGCCACAAGTCCGACGATAAGCAAGAGGATCAGCGTGAACGTGTTTTTTTTCACTGTAACATTACCTCTCTCTGCCAATGAAGATTCCGGCGGCAGCCTCCAGCAGGCTGTCCGAGCCTTTGTCATTATAGCATATTCGGCGGCGGCGACGCGTGGTCCTCATGGAGGATGTTTCCTGCTTACTTGTCAACCTGCAGCTTGTACAATGGAACTTATGGAAGGGAGTGGACCGATTGAAAGCAAAATGGCTTGGGGCTGCGCTGGCAGCGTTATGCCTGTGGACGGCGCCCGGACAAGCGCTTGCAGCAACCGTAGTGGTGGATGCCGGTCATGGCGGTTCCGATCCTGGCGCGATTGGCGTCAATGGACTCCAGGAGAAGGAGGTCAACCTCGACATTTCGCGCAAGCTGCGTGATCTGCTCATCCAACGCGGCTATGAGGTGCGGATGTCGCGCGACGCCGATACGTTTCTCTCGCTCAGCGAGCGTGTCGCTTACACGCAGGCGCAGCAAGCGGACTTTTTCGTATCCATTCATGCCAATTCCTATAGCAATCCGGCGACACGGGGAGCTATGGTGCTTTATTATGATAACGCCCAGCCGCAAGAGAGTTACCCGGCCAGCGAGGCGATGAAGGCATTGACGCCGCAAAGCCGAGACCTAGCCCAATCGGTGCTGGACGGCTTCCTCGCCAAATCCGGAGGGACGGATCGCGGTCTGGTGCCCAGCGCCGTTTACGTCGTACGCATGGGGAGCATTCCCAGCATTTTGGTGGAAACAGCCTTTTTGTCCAACGCGCAGGATGCCGCGCTGCTGGCCAGCGATCCGGCGCGCCAGCTGATGGCGGAAGGGATCGCGGACGGCATCGAGGCGTACATGCCCGCCTCCGGTTTCCCGGATATCCGCGGCCACTGGGCCAAGGAAGCGATTATGCGGCTCAAGGAGCGCAGCATCGTGGATGGGGCGGCGGGCGGGCGCTTCGAGCCCGCCAGGGCATTGACGCGCGCCGAGTGGGTGACGCTGCTCGGCCGCGTCTTTGATCTGAAGAGCATGGGCGCAGCCTGCTCGCCCGAAGCCGGACACGGCTCGGTGTCCGGCTCGGTGTACGCTGGCTGCGCCGGGAATACGGCGGCGGGCGATGCGAGCGCCGCGGCTGTGGGCGGGGCAAAAGCGGCTGGAAGCGCGGGCAAGTCGGCGCTGACGGCAGGGGCAGCCGCCGAACGCAGCGGCGGCGGCGGTTCTGCGGCCGGAAGCGCGGCAAACGCGGCTCAGGCCGGAGGGGCTGTCGGCGCTGCTGCGCAGGGCGCCACAGGCAGCGCCAAGGCGGGCCAAGGGGCTGCGGCCTTCCACGATGTGCCGGCCAACCACTGGGCCTACGATCAGCTCGACCTGGCTGTGAAGGCTGGCTTGCTGGACGGCTATCCGGACGGCACGCTGCGGCCGAACCAGACCGTCAGCCGCGCCGAGGTCGCAGCGTTATTCCAGCGTTTGACGCAGACACCGCCGGCTGCGCAGACCGCCGGGACAGCCTTCCGCGACGTACCCGCCAACCACTGGGCTGCGCCAGCCGTCACAGCGCTGGCGGCCAGCCGACTGCTCGAAGGCATAACGGCAACGTCCTTTGCCCCGGAGCGGTCGATGACCCGCGCAGAAGCGGCGGCGCTGCTTGATCGCTATCTCAGCCGCTCAGCGCACTGACCGAGCGCTCCGGCCCCAAATCGCCGCAAGCTCGCGACTGTCCTTCCGACTCGGAGCTTGCGGCGGCGCAAAAACCGCTTATCCAAGACAAAGACGTCCTCGCCTAAGCTAACGGCCGGGGACGTCTTTAATTTGGGCGGCCTAATTCACCGCGACCGCCTTCAACAATTCCTTCTCTGCCACGACATATTGCAAAATGGCGGTCTGCGTCTGCCACAGCAGGGCAGCTGACGGATTTTTCTTGTACTCCTCCAGCGTAACGACCGCTGTATTTAACGCGCTGTTCAGCTTGGGCAGCGTTGCCTTGCCAGCCTCGCCCAAGCCGTCGCTGACCGCAGACGCCGACTGCGACCACGACTGATGGGTCGTTTTGATCGTCTGGAACGCCGCATCGTCCAGCGGACGCGCTTCCTTGTCCACGACATGCAGCGCCGTCTGGGCCGCGATCAGCTGCACGAGCTTGCCGCCCTGATTCATATATGTAGAAAATCCGTCAGGCGATTTGCCATTCCAGCGAATATGCGATACTGCGGGAATCTCGTAAGGCTTGAGCATCACGTCCAGCTGCCGTTCCTTGTACACCTGCGACAAGCCAAGCGACTCGTCACGGCTCCCGGCGATGCCGACGAAAACGGTAAACTTGTCGCCCGCTTCGCTTACCGCGGACAACCCTTTTTGACGGAAGCTGGCGACCTCCGTCTCCGCGCTTTGCGCCGAACTGAAGACGCCGCCCTGCAAAATCGTGTAGCTGCGGGCGGGCAGCGACACCGCTACACCTGCGCCTGCCGCCGTGGATGCGGCGCTATTCCCCGCCACGGCGACGCTCTGGCCTGCAGCGCCTGCCGCCGCCGTTTGTCCGGCAGGCGCTGCAGGCTTGCCCGCGACTTGGGCGGTCGGTTCGCCGCCATCCTGTGTCGAAAACATCGACAGCACCAGAAATCCGAAGGCAACTCCGGTCACAACCGCCCCGGCAACGGATGCAAATATACGCAGAAAATACCCGCCGCCGCCGGGCGAACGCGTCATGCGCACATAACCGCCAAAGCCTCTATCGGGCTGCTGCTCCATGCTGCCGGACCGGTAGCTGCGATCCGGCTCAACGGGCCGTTCGCTGTATTCGCCCGGCGCACGGGCATCTGTTTCCCGGCCCGAAGCATGGGCGAGCATCGGGTGTCCGGTCCTCGACTCATGGTGGGAGCCTGTCCCTCCGGGCTCGGGGCGCACCGGCGGCTCCGGGTCACGCGAAGCGAACCGATCGCCGGAAGCAAAACGATCCGCACCGTCTGCAGCCGCAGGGTCGGAGCGTTCCCCGGAGCGGCGAATCAGTTCTTCGACGCGCTGCGTTTCCTGGTCAAAGGCGCTTTGCCAGCCGCCGAAATCAGTCGTATAGTCATTTAACGGCCTGATGCCGGGGCGAGGTGCGGAACCCTGAGCCGTTTCCGAAGCAGACACACGGGGCTGTCCCTTCGCAGGCTTGTCCCCGTTTACCTCCTGCAAGTACCGGGATGAAACGGGCGACGGCTGCGAGACGGGCTGGGCTTCACCGACCCGTTGGGGCTCCACAGGAAGCGGGATAGCCTGGGCATCGCCGCGCCTGCTCTGCTCCTCCGGCTTGCGGTTCTGCGAGAAACGAAACGTCATCTTGGCTTTGTTCATAGCTTCAACTCTCCCTTGTCTGTTCGCTTGCTACTAGACTATGAGAGCCGTCTGCCAAATAGAACCGGAACGTCCGTCCGCAAGATGCCTCCGCCCGAATGCTCAAACCTCCAGCGAATAGGCAACGATTTGGTCCTTTGACAACGCCTTGCCCTTACTCCAGATGTCGTGTAAAGCCTGCTTCTCCAGAACATGCTGGATGCGCTGGAGCGCTTGTTTGTTCTCCGCAGGGTAAATTGGGGCATGCGATCCCCCGGAAATTTCGCGGCATTTCTCGGCGGCGCTCAGAAGAATAGCCGTTTCCCCGTAGGCGTTCTTTGCGCATAATGCAATAGCCAAGCCTTCGAGTCCGCGGGCCAAAATCCAGGTGCCTTTATAAATTTGGCTGATCGCTATGCTTTTTTTGAAATAGTCCACAGATTGATCAAGCTGACCGAGCTTCAAGGCCGAATACCCAAGGCTCTCATAGGGACCGGACAACTCCCACTTATCCTCGATCCGTTCGAAAAAGCGTACGCTCTCTTGAAGAAGCCGAACAGCATCCTCATACTGCTCCTGCGCAAGCTTTAGTTTTCCATACGCGTTCAACGACCCCGCCAAATTCCACACGTCGTTTATGTTTCGGGCGATTTCCACGCCTTCCTGAGCAAGCGGCTCCGCTTCTTCAAGCCGCCCGCGGCTTATGTAAATGAATGCCAGAAGGCGCAGAGAGGAAGCCAGCAGTGCGGGAAAATTCATGCTTCGGGCGAGGTCAATACTGTGAGCAGCCGAAGTCATCGCCTCGTCAAACCGTCCTACGACAAACAGAATCACGCCTTGCCCGTGCAACGCTTTTGCAGCAGCTCCATCCTGTCCAGCGCCGGCACGTTGCAAAAACCGATCAAGACAGAGCAAGCCCTCGTTCAAAGCTCCTTCATGCAGCCAAAACCAGTACAAATTCGAGACCATCTGAAGGCCGACCGTCTGCCTGTTGATAAGACCATCGCATTGCCTCGCTTAAATTCGCATATTCGCCCCTCAGCTCTTGAAGACAGGTATCACGCTCGCGAGTCCTGAATTTCTTCTCTGCATTTATCAAAAAGCCGCTGTAATAGCGGGCATGACGTTCACAAAGAACCTGTCTGCCGCTGCTCACAGGCTCTTCCTGCAATTTGTCGCTCGCATATTCTTTAATAGATTCCAGCAAAAAATAACGGATAGAGCGGTGATCGTCGCTAGCTTCAATAATTACCAAAGACTTGTTTACCAGACTGGATAACAGATCGAGCAATTCATGCCGGGCAATGTGGTCAACCCGTTCGGACTTCCCCGGCTCACAGCTGCATACCCGCTCAGCCGCCTCAAGTGTAAACCCTCGCGAAAATACGCTCAGCCGTCGCATAAGCAGCTGTTCTTTAACGGTTAGTAAGGCGTAGCTCCAGTCAATCGTTGATTTTAACGTTTGCTGCCGAGGTACGGCATTACGTTTCCCTGAGGTCAGCAAGGTCAAGAGGCTTGACAGTCGCTCCTCCATTTGCTCCAGCGTTAGCATATTCATGCGGGCTACCGCCAGTTCAATCGCCAAGGGAATCCCTTCCAATTTCTTGCAGATGCTTCCGATCAGCAGCAAATTGTGCCTTGTGAACGGATATTCAGGAACTACGGCAAGTGACCTGGCTATGAAAAGCTGGACTGATTCAAATGCCTTGATTTCTTCCTCAGAGCTATCATGCAGCAGCAGCTCATCCTCTGGAACAGATAACGGAGGGAGCCGATACACGTATTCTCCGTTAATGTTCAAGCCTTCCCGGCTCGTAACCAGAATGCTTAGCGCTGGCGCGGCCAAAAGGAGCGATTCAGCGATCGCAGCGATCGTGTCTATGACATGCTCGCAGTTATCAAAAATAAACAGCATTTTTTTCCGGATATGAAATCCAGCATCGCATCCAGATCGGCTTGCGCCGAATGATTTTGCAAGCCTAAGGTAGACAGGAGAAGCTGGCTTAAAAAATGCTGATCCTGCACAGAACCAAACTCAAACAGCCAAATGCCGTCCGGGTACACTTCCGAAAGGGTTAAAGCCACCTGGATAGCAACGGAGGTTTTCCCCACTCCCCCTGAACCGATAATTGAAACAAGCGAGTGATCCATGAGGCGTTTTGTTAGTTCTGCCATACAGCTGCTTCTGCCCACAAAAAGGGTCGGGGACTTCGGCAAATTGCCTGGCTTCCCTTCCCGAGCATGGCCCTGAACGGAGCTCGCAGCTTTTTCAAATGCAGCTGCTTTAGAGGCTTGTTGCGCGCGGTCTCCCGCTATGTTTTCAAACCACTCTTCGTCAAAGGCTGGAAAATCACGATTTGTTGCGGAGCGCGCTTCCGAAAAACGTTTCACCGCGAGCCACAGCTCCTCCGCCTCTTTTCGCTCAGCGCCCTCCAAAAAGTGTCCGGCCTCCAAAAAGACTTGAACCATTCGTTTCAAGCTGCCAGCGCTGGGCATGCGATCTCCGTTTTCCCACTGCTGTACGGTTCGGGGATCAACACCAACCTGCCTGGCCAAGTCCACTTGCCGCATTTTTTTGGAAAGCTCGTGCCTGGACGGCCTGGAACGAAGCTTTTTAATGACATCCTGCGGCCAATCCTTCGAAAACCTTCCTTCTTGCATCCTATCACCCGAGTCGCTTGGTTTAGAACTACACGAACAAACACGAACTCATCTACATTCGTTTTCAGGATTCTAACAGATAAGATAGAGCATATCAACAACAAACCTAAAAGGAGCTGCGTAACATGCCGTTGACACGTATTTCCATGCTGCGGGGACGTTCGCAAGAATTGAAAGCTCGAATTAAAGAGGTCACTGCCCAAACGGTCGTTGACAAGCTGCATGTACCCGAAAACGATCGTTTCTTGATTGTTGAGGAACACGACCGGGAAAACTTCGACTTCGATCCAAGCTGTCTGGATATCGCGAGGAGCGATGGATTTCTGATTGTGCAGATCGTATTAAATGCCGGCAGAGCGCCTGAAGTCAAAAAAGAATTTTATGCCGCCTTGGCCGAGCGACTGCACCAGCAATGCGAGATCCGAACCGAAGACATCTTTATCAACTTGATCGAAGTCACGAAAGAAAACTGGTCCTACGGTAACGGAGTCGCCCCATTTATTTTATAATCATGCTCAAAAAAAGAGGAAGCTGAAACCATGTCAACGATTCTTTACATCACAGCCCATCCCGTCCATTCTGACGCATCTTATAGCCTCGCCGTAGGTGAGCAATTCGTGCAAGCTTACCAGGAGCGATGTGGAACTTTTCGTACCCTCCGGTCATGAAGGCTTACATTGATTCCTTTTGTGTCAGAGCCAAAACGTTCAAGTATACGGAACATGGACCGGTTGGTTTGCTTAGCAACAAGAAGGCGTTCCACATTCAAGCAAGCGGAGGAATTTACACGGAGGGTCCTGTTGCTGAGCGAGAGAATGGGAGCCGTCATTTGAAAACCGTGCTGGCCTTTATCGGGGTAACCGACTTTGAAAACTTATTTGTGGAAGGCATGTCCTACACGGCGCATCTCGCTCCACAAATCAAAGCGGAAGCGATTGAAAAAGCCCGTAAAGCGGCTGAACGCTTCTGAGCCTAACCTAATGAAGATATCCTACCATGGACATTCTGTCGTCAAAATTGAAACGAAAGACACAATCGTGCTCATTGATCCATTTTTGAACGGAAATCCGCATACAGATTTGGATGCAGCCACCGTGGAGGCAGACGTTATTATGGTTACCCACGGCCACGGGGATCATGTTGGAGATACGGGATTGTTCTACGACATGAAAAGGATTGGAGAGCTTCAAAGCCTCGATCTGGCGTTCCTTCCCATTGGCGATAATCATACCATGGGGCCGGAGGACGCTGCGCTGGCGGTCGAATGGCTTCGAGCCAAACAAGTCGTGCCGATTCATTACAATACCTTCCCTTCCATCGAACAGAACCCGCACGATTTCGTTGCGCTTTTGCAGGAGAACGTCGGAAAAGTATTAAAGCCCGGAGAATCTTTAGAGCTTTAAGGTGACCGGCGCCGGACCTTCACCGGCTGACGATCCGTCGCCCGGCTATAAAAAACGTCTCCCTGCTCCTGCTTGCGCAAGAGTTGGGAGACGTTTGCCTATCGTAGCTGATTTACCTTGGTTTGCGCCTGCTATCCCTGCGCCGCCCGCTCCTCCAGCGCCTTGGCGAGAGCGACAGCCGTCTTCCAGATGTCGCCCGCGCCCATCGTAATGACGAGATCGCCGGGACGGACCGCATCCAGCAAATACGCCTGCACCTCTTCCTTCGTCGGCACGTGCTTGACGTTCGGATTGCTGTTCTGGCGGATCAGCTCCACCAGCTTGGCGGATGTAATGCCTTCGATCTGCTTCTCCCCCGCCGGCGAATAAATGTCGGTGATCATTACCTCGTCCGCCACGGGAAAAGCCCGGCTGAACTGCTCGAACAGGAAGTAGGTGCGCGTATAACGCTGCGGCTGGAACACGGCAATAATGCGCTTGCCTGTCGCCTTGGCCGCCTGCAGCGTCGCTTCGATTTCCGTCGGATGATGCGCGTAATCGTCAATGATCAGCATATCATTCACTTCACCCAGCACCTGGAAGCGGCGCTTGGCTCCGCGGAATTCGGTAATCGCCCCGGCTACCTGCTCGAAGGTCAGGCCTGCTTCCATACATGTAATCAGAGCTGCCAGTGCATTGTACACATTATACTTGCCAGGCACGGACAACTTCATCGTACCGAGCGTTTGTCCCGCGCGAACCACCTCGAACGAGACACGGCGGTCTCCCAGCTCCAGGTTGCGGGCCACAAACTCTGCATCCGAATCAATGCCGTAGGTAATAACCTGACTGCGAATATTCGGCATCATCTCCAGCAAATACGGATCATCCTTGCAAATGACCGCTTTGCCTTCCGGCTTCACCTGGCTGAGAAACTGCGCATAAGCCTGCTTCAGCTTGTCGAAGCTGCCCTCGTAATTTTCCAGATGATCCGCTTCAATATTGTTAACAAGCGCGATCAGCGGCTTGTAATGCAGGAAGGAGCCGTCGCTTTCATCCGCTTCCGCCACGACATACTCGCCTTTGCCCGCTTTGGCGTTGCTGCCTACGTTCAAAATTTCGCCGCCGATAATAAAGGTAGGGTCCTGGCCGCATTGCTCCAGCACCAGCGCAATCATGGATGACGTTGTCGTCTTGCCATGCGCTCCGGCCACCGCGATGCCCTTCCGCTCATTCATAAGCCGGGCCAGCATCTGCGAACGGTGCAAAATCGGGATGTTCAACTGCTCCGCCGCCGCCATTTCGACATTATCCTTGGACAGCGCCGTCGAATAAACGACCGTATCTGCGCCTTGTACGTTTTGCGCCTCGTGCCCGATAAATACTTGGGCGCCTTTGGCAGCCAGCTTTTCCGTCAGCTCGGCCTGCGCCAGATCAGATCCCGATACGTGGTAGCCCATTTCCAGCATCACCTTGGCAATGGCACTCATCCCATATCCGCCGATGCCGATAAAATGAATGTGCTCCGATGTGTTCACGCCCGTTTCACCAGCCTTTGTCAGAATCGGATTGATGCTTGATCCAGGACCGCACATCCCCAATTAAATATAACGTACCGGACACGACGGCCAGGTCATCCTGTCCCGTCAAGCGCATCAAGCGATCCAGCGCCTGCTTCCAGTCCGGCTCAATCACAATCTCCACATTTTCCCGTCCAAGCTCTCGCAGCATCCCCTGAGCAAGCTCCGCCAAATCGGCCGCAGCTGCCTTCTTATGCCAGACCGGCTCGGTCAGGATGAGCGTATCCACTATTGGAAGTATATGCCGGAAATAGCCCGTATGATTCTTGTTTGCCAGCATCCCCATCATAAAATGCAGCCTGGACGGCTTGAACGTGTCCGTCAGCGCCGCCGCCAGCGTCTCGGCGCCCTCGGCATTATGCGCGCCGTCAATCAGCAGACGCGGCTCGGTCGAGATCAGCTCCAGCCGGCCCGGCCATTGCGTGGCCTGCATCGCCCGGTACAAGTCCTCTTCGTCCACGATCAGCGCATAATACTGCCGCAGCACCTCCAGCGTCATCAGCGCAACAGCTGCATTTTTCACCTGATGCGCCCCGTTCATGGAAATGCCTACATCGGGAATACGCCGGAACAGCCCTTCGAAGTGAAACGTCTGCGCATGCTCGGCGCGCGATACCAGCTCGGTCTTGTAATCGCGGCCCAGCAAATACAGCTTGCTCTGCCTGGCGGCAGCTGTCGCAGCAATGACCTCCAGCGCCTCCGGCTGCTCAACCGCGCTAATCACCGGCACGCCTGCCTTGATAATCCCGGCCTTCTCGCCTGCGATCGACGCAAGCGAGTCACCGAGAAAGTCCATATGATCATGCCCGATATTTGTAATGACCGACACCAGCGGCGTCACGATATTCGTTGAATCGAGCCGTCCGCCCATGCCCGTTTCCCAGACGACAAAGTCGGGGTACGCGGTGCGGGCGAAATATTCAATCGCTACGACCGTTGAAATCTCAAACATCGACGGCGGGCCAAACTCCGGCGTCACCTGATCGACAAGCGGCTTGATCTTGTTGATCGTGTGCAGCAGGTCTTCATCGCTTATATTTTGCCCGTTCAGGCGGATTCGTTCATTGTACGATTCGATGTACGGCGAGGTGAACGTCCCCACCTCATAGCCGGCCGAGCGGATCGCTTCGGTCAAATACGCGCACACCGAGCCTTTGCCGTTTGTCCCGGCCACATGGATAAACTTCAAGCGCCGATGCGGATTGTCCAGCAGCTCCATCAGCTTCGCCATCCGTTCCAGGCCAAGCCTGATGCCGGTCAGCGGGATAAACCGCACAATCCAATCGACAGCCTCGCGCGCGGTGCGGAACGGCGCCTCCGCCGCTGCGCCGCCTGCCGCTTCTTCAATGGTCATCCCAGGCTCACCCTTTCAGCTCGGCGATGCGCGCCGTTACTTTATCGCGCTTGTCGGCGTAATCCGCCAGCTTCGCCTTTTCCTCGTCGATGACTTTGGCCGGAGCTTTCGCAACGAAGCCTTCGTTCGACAGCTTTTTCTCGATGCGCTCCACTTCGCCATGCAGCGTCTTCAGTTCCTTCTCCAGGCGCGTTATTTCCTGGGCAATGTCGATTAATCCCGCCAGCGGCAGGAACAGCTCCGCTCCGGTTACGATTCCGGTCATCGCCTTGTCCGGCGCAGCGAGCGCCGCGTCGATCACCAGGCTGGACGTGTTGCTGAAGCGCCGCACATACTCCTCATTGCGCTGTAAAATGTCAAGAGCCTCGGCGTCGGTCGGCTTCACCTGCAGCTCGATTTTTTTGCTCATCGGCACGTTGACCTCGGCTCGGATGTTGCGGACCGTCCGGATAATTTCCATCAGCAGCTCCATCTCGCGTACCGCTGCCTGCGCTTCAAACGCCGTATCATACGTTGGCCATGCCGCGAGCATGATCGTCTCGCCCTCATGCGGGAGATGCTGCCAAATTTCTTCACTAATAAACGGCATAAACGGATGCAGCAGCCGCTGGGTGCGATCCAGCACGTAGGCCAGCACCGATTGCGTCGTTTTCTTGGCTGTCTCGTCGTTGCCGTACAACGACAGCTTGCTGAACTCGATATACCAGTCGCACAGATCGTCCCAGATGAAATTGTACAGAAGCCGTCCGGTTTCACCGAATTCGTACACATCCATCAGACGGGTCACATCGCGGATCGTTTCGTTCAAGCGGTGCAAAATCCAGCGGTCAGCCGTGCCCAGCTTGCCGCTCAGGTCGATATCCTCGTAGCGGAAGCCTTGCAGATTCATCAGCGCAAACCGCGACGCATTCCAGATTTTATTGGCGAAGTTACGCGCCTGCTCGACCTTCTCCCAACGGAACCGTAAATCCTGCCCCGGCGTCGAGCCGGTGGACAGCATAAACCGCATCGCGTCAGCGCCGTATTTCTCGATAACCTCGAATGGATCGACGCCGTTGCCGAGCGATTTGGACATTTTGCGCCCTTCGGCGTCACGCACCAAGCCATGAATCAGCAGATCCTTGAACGGCACTTGGCCTGTCAATTCCAGCGAGCTGAAAATCATCCGCGACACCCAGAAGCCGATGATATCATACCCGGTCACCAGCAGGCTGTTCGGGAAATAACGCGCCAGATCGTCGCTTTCCTCCGGCCAGCCCATCGTCGTGAACGGCCACAGCGCCGAGCTGAACCACGTATCCAGCACGTCATTGTCCTGACGCAGCTGTGCGCCCGAGCAATGCGAGCACGTTGTCACATCGTGGACAGACACCGTCAGCTCGCCGCAATCGTCGCAATACCAGGCCGGAATACGATGTCCCCACCACAGCTGGCGGGAAATACACCAGTCACGGATGTTTTCCATCCAGTGCATATACGATTTCTCGAAGCGGTCCGGCACAAAGTTGACGCCCTCGCCCGCCTTCTGCACGTCCACCGCGCGCTGAGCGAGCGGCTTCATGCTTACGAACCATTGCGTGGACAAATACGGCTCTACGACAGCTCCGCTGCGCTCACTGTGGCCCACCTGATGCACATGCTCCTCGACTTTGAGCAGCACGCCCTGCTCCTTGAGATCGGCCACAATTTGCTTGCGGCACTCGAACCGGTCGAGTCCCTCGTACGGCCCGGCCTGGTCGTTCATTTTGCCGGATTCGTCCATGACCAGCACCTGCGGCAAATGATGACGACTGCCCACCTCGAAGTCATTCGGATCGTGCGCCGGCGTAATTTTGACCGCGCCGCTGCCGAACTCCTTCTCGACATACTCGTCGCCCACGATCGGAATTTCGCGGCCGATGATCGGCAGCACCAGCGTTTTGCCAATCAGATGCTTGTAGCGCTCATCCTCCGGATGGACAGCTACCGCCGTATCTCCGAGCATCGTCTCCGGACGCGTCGTCGCCACCACAATGTGCTCGTCGCTATCCTTCACCGGGTATTGCAGATGGTACAATGCGCCCTGTACTTCCTTATATTCGACCTCGATATCCGACAACGCCGTGCGGGCAGCCGGGTCCCAGTTAATGATCCGTTTGCCGCGATAAATCAAGCCTTCGTTATACCGGCGCACGAACACCTCGCGAACCGCCTTGGACAAGCCTTCATCCAGCGTGAACCGCTCGCGGGAATAATCCAGCGACAAGCCCATCTTGGCCCATTGTGCGCGAATCGTCTCGGCGTAGTGGTCCTTCCACTCCCATACCTTCTCCAGAAACTTCTCGCGGCCGAGATCGTAGCGGGTCAGCCCTTCCTCGCGCAGCTTCTGCTCGACGCGGGTCTGGGTCGCAATTCCGGCATGGTCCGTGCCCGGCAGCCAAAGCGCGTCATACCCTTGCATCCGCTTGAAGCGAGTCATGATGTCCTGCAGCGTGCTATCCAGCGCATGGCCGATATGCAGCATGCCCGTTACATTTGGCGGCGGAATCACGATGCTGTACGGCTCGGCGTCCGACCGTTGTCCTGCTTGAAAGTATTGACCCTCCAGCCAGAAGTCATACCATTTTTTCTCACTTTCCTTCGGGTCGTACGTTGTCGGCATGGACGTTTCCGGCGCCGTTTGTTTGTTCTCTTCCATCCTGTATCACTCCTTTGGCAAAATTAGAAAAGCTTCGGATCGAAGCACTTTCGATAAAGAGACATACGTGTTTGGGCGGCAGCTTTTCTTGCGACTAGTGAATCGTTCAGCTTCGCTGAAAACTCTTTATCCCGCATCCCACGCTGTTCCTCCAAAAACTTGCACGAAAAAAAGCCTGTCGCCGCAAAGGACGAAGGCTTACGCTTCCGTGGTACCACCTTTATTCCGCATACAAGGTAGCACGAACAACGGGCATATCCCGTCAACCTGCGTGCATGCGGCTCTTGGACAGATAACGGCTGTGACCGGCCGAATCTAAGCGCTGCGCTTTCAATCCGGCAACTCCGGGGCGACTTCAACAGGTACGTCCTGCAGAACCTCTCAGCTTCCAGCCGGTTCTACTCTCTGAAGGGTTCGCTGCCTACTACTCCCTTTCCACGTTATTGCATCATCTTATGCGTTCTATGATAAACAATCCCGGAGTGAGAGTCAATATAAGCGTGGGCGGTGCGGTGCTGTTGACCTTTTTTGATCTATGCTTCCCTGTAAATCTGTTCAAGTTATCCCCGCATTCGAATCGGTACTGCTGTATCGAAGTGGAGGGGGTTCCATCCGGCCTCCCCCCGCAAAGTAGTAGCTTCCCTATTTCTTATTGGAATAGGGGTGTTTGCATTTCAATGATTTGTCAAATGAAAACGGGGGCTAACTAAACAATGGACTTGGAAAAGCAGCAAAGAATTTTGTAATTTTCTAAAAACATCTATTAACCCTGACGGTACTTCGCGCGGCACACTTAGGCGGATTTTTCGCCGATAGACCCGTTAACCCTATCACAAGTAGGGCGAAAAATTTTGTTGTGGGTATGGTGAGGGAATGCTTTGGAATAAGTGTTTTGAGACCCCTAAGGCAACAGGTTTTTGGGGTCTTTCTTTTGAGAAGAATCGACACAAAGACGACCATTTATAGACCAAGCCAGCACCAAAACAAGTATTGCGAGAATAAATTCAATCCAAAAAACCGTTTGTAGACCGGCAACCATGCTTTGTGTTTTCTCATGCATTGCAGTGGGATCGAGCGAATGGTGAAGATAACGATCGGCTCCGGATGACATGATGCCGATGAACAATGCGATGCCAATTCCCCCAGCAATCTGTTGGAGCGTATTGTATATGGCTGTGCCATGGGGGACCAGATGACGCGGAAGTTGATTCAATCCTGTTGTCTGAGCCGGCATGACGACGAACGATATGCCTAAGAATAAGAGGACATGATTGAATAGAACGGAACCTTTCGTAGTATCACTGTCGATGCCGGCAAATTGCCATAACGATATGGCGATCAAGAGCAATCCGGGCACTATGACGAATCTCGGCCCGAATTTATCGAATAATTTTCCCGTCACCGGCATCATCATTGCGTTTAAAATGCAGCCTGGCATCAGAAGTAAACCTGTCGCGAATGCTGTCAACTGCATCACATCCTGCATATAGATCGGCAGCAATGTCGTGGTGGCGAATAGAACCATCATCAGGACTACTATCAATACCGCAACCAAAGAAAAAGTGGGATGCCGGAATACTGAAAGATCAATCAAAGGCTCTTTGATCTTGAACTGCCTCCATACAAGCAAGAGCAAGAAAAGGCTGCCTATGGCAATCAAACTGTAGCTCCCGGGACCAGCCGAGACACCAGTCTGGCTGAAACCGTAGGTAACACAACCAAACCCGACGGTTGACATAACAATGGACAAAAGATCGACCCTTGGCTTGGTTATTTCTGTAACATTCTTTAAGTAAATGAATGCATAAATAATCGAAAACAATGCGACAGGAATCACCATGTAGAACAGCCATCGCCAGTCTAAGGTATCGATAACCAACCCCGACAAAGCTGGCCCGATGACAGGGGCGACCATGATGACAAGCCCCATGAGACCCATGGCAGCCCCCCTGCGTTCTGGAGGATAGAGGGCAAGAATCGTATTCATCATCAACGGGATCAATAATCCTGTCCCGCAAGCCTGAAAAACCCTGCCCATCAGCAAGATTTCGAATCCAGGGGATACTGCACACAAGCAGGTACCGGCTAAAAATAACGCCATCGCAGACATAAACATCTGGCGAGTCGTGAACCATTGCTGCAGCAATGCGGTCACCGGCACCAGTACGCCGATCACGAGCATATAACCCGTCGATAACCATTGTATGGTCGAAGCAGCAACGTTGAATTCCCGCATCAATCCAGGAAATGCATTGGTAAGTAAATTTTCGTTAAGAAATGCAACAAATGCACCGATGAGTAGAGCGGCTAACATCGCCCCTCTCTTAAATCCACTTGCATCGTGAACCTGCTCGTTCATCTTCTCCCCCCCGAATGTTCTTTTCGTTCTGTTGTTTGTATATCCCATATTGCCCAGTCGGCCTGAGAACATTTTACAAGAAGCTGGCTGAATTGGAAAAAGCGAAATGGCTCTTCATACTCGGAAATCCATTCATATTTCGAAACCATCAGGGGGAATCCCCCGCTATGTCGCTCAATTGCACATTATCTCTTGACAGGATGAGCTTTGGGGATTATGATAACGTGCCGCTTAACTCAACAAGGCAAATAAATTAAAAAGGCCGACTTTTCGTAGCGCCTTGGCACCGAATCGTCAGCCTGTCGTGCAGATTATCACACCATCACTTTCTAACAAGGAATAAAAATTGTCGCGGTCTTCGTTATCAAATTTGCCAAGCGTCAGTACTTTAACAACAAATTCATGTCTACCATACATGTCTATTTCCTCACCATACCTATTGTAGAGCGCGATCATATTGCCATCCCGATTCAATTCCATGTAACCGTAACATTTTGCTTCAAGCGCTTCACCGTAAAAGAGCGTAAAATTGATTTTGTCCACTCGCAATAAAACAGGCCGAGATCAAGATTTCAATCCACGCTCCCCTACGAGGAGCGACTTTATTCCTGGTTCTCCGGATTTGGAGTCTTGGTTATTTCTATCCACGCTCCCCTACGGAGAGCGACGGTGGCAGGTTTACCCGTCTCGACCTCGCAATCGACATTTCAATCCACGCTCCCCTGCGAGGAGCGACCAGATGTTATTCTCGATCAGCGGCATTTCGACGTTGTTTCAATCCACGCTCCCCTGCGAGGAGCGACAGCACCCCCTGAGAAGCCTTGCCCAGCAAGGCTTCTCAGGCCCAAAAGTGCGAATCGTCAAAATTGGTCTCTTTTCAGTAGCTAATTTTGCCCGAAATCGCCCAAAACCCTTGCTGCGCCTGAGGTGCGAATCTCCCGGGAATTTCATGGGCGCTTGGGGTTCGCACCTGTAATAGCTACAGGTAGTTTATCCCAATTGCTGAGCAAGCGCAACCGCTGCGGCCGACCTCCCCTCGCCCAACGCCAAAAAAAACCGGAGCAGCCACAATCAGGCCGTCCGGGTTAAAGCCTGCGCTCGCGGGATATGCGGCAAACGCATCGCATCCCCCGAGACGTCACCGCGTTGACCTTATTCAGCACGTTCAACGCGGAATATATACAATCTGGCCGGCAGCCAGTTCACTGTCGCCCAGCCGGTTGTACAAAATAATTTCACGCGGATTCAGCTCATATTTCTTGGCGATCGTCTCCAGCGTGTCCTCCTTCTGTACGATGACAAGTCGGACCTTCTTAAATTCCTGCTGTTCGCCGCGTCGTGCCAGCAGCAGATTACGCCACTCGCCCTTCTTGATTTGTGCGGCCTCGGCCGCAGCCTGAGCCTGTGCGGCTTCCTCGGCGGCTCGCGCCTCGGACTTGGACGCGCTGTAGTTAATCAGGGAAGCCAGCCCGAACGCGCTGCTTTTGCTCGGAGCGGCAGGCGCCGTGGCTGCCGGAGACTCTTCCTTCGCGCCTTTAGACTTTTTGCTGCCGAAGCCGACCTTCAGCTCCTTCTTGTCATCCTCCGGGGCAGCGTTCGGCTCAGGCTCATGCTGCGGCTGCCAGTCATTAGCCGCGTTCTCTGCGGGTGCAGCCGCCGCAGGCGGAGCAGGCGCGACTTGCTCCGGCTCCGGCGTCGTCTCTTCCGCAGCGATCGGCTGCGGCTGCGACTCCTCGTGGCGGTTGCCATATTCGTTCGCCGGGTCCGCCTCCGGCACCTGAAAAGCCGCCTGCCCCTGCGTTTCCTCACGCTGCCCAAGCTGCGAATCCTCGCGCCGCCTGCTCTGCGCTTCCGCAATGTACGCGTCCTGGCGCAAATCCGCAGCTTCGTGTACAAATACAACCTCTTCCTGCGGCTCGCGCCAGGCGCTTTCCTGCTCATCGACAAAGCTGGACATTTCCAGACCATTCAGCGAAAGCACGCCGGTAATGTTCAGGCTGCGAGGCGAAAGCAGATCGACGTCGAAGTTTTCGATTTCAACCGAAATTTCCTCCACGCGGGTTACACGGTTCATCGGCAATGTAATCTCTACAGGGATCAGATGCTCCAGCCGCTGGCCCTCGCGCTGCTGCTCATCCACATAGCTCCCGGTCAGCAACAAGTTGCCCCGCAGCACAGCTTGTTCCCCTTGTGTGAGCACCTGAATATGCGGAACCAGCTCGATTCCCTCCAGCTGTCTGATGCCAAGCACTTCATCACTGACGTGAACCCGTTCGTAAATATCGAATCGCAATCCATTTGATGGGGTTGTCAAGGTCATGTCCTCCCTTTCGTCGTCCAATCATGAATCATAGAAAAGAAAGCTGCTAGAGCGCCGTTGTCCTATCCTATGTATATGGCACTTCAGGGAGGAGCATGACTGCTATTTTGACAACCGCGCCCGCAGCGCCAGCAAATCGTCAGGCCATGGAGCTTCCACCGTCACCTGCTCACCGGTCAGCGGATGCGGAAATGTCAGCCTTTCTCCGTGCAGCGCCTGACGCTTGATCGCGTCCTCCGGCCCGCCGTACAACGAATCGCCAAGCAGCGGATGACCCAAATGACTAAGATGAACCCGAATCTGATGGGTGCGGCCGGTCTCCAGCTTTAGCCGTACCAGCGTCGCTCCCTTGAATACTTGCAGCCGCTCATACCGCGTCACCGCGCGGTCGCCCGAGGGCGATACGCGCCGCCGGGTCGGATGATGCCGATCGCGTCCGATGCTGCCGTCCAGCCGCCCCTTGGGCCGCGCTACCCGCCCCTGTACAAACGCAATATACGTGCGGTCGATCCGCTTTTCGCTCATCCAGACGTCCAGTCGGCTTTGCGCCCACGCATACTTGGCAAACAACACCGGGCCGGTCGTATCCTCATCCAGCCGGTGAATATGGCGGGGGCGGCACGGCCTTCCTTCCCGCTCCAGCAGCAGGCTGACCGCCTGAGACAAGGAACCGCCTTCTCCCGGCTCCGTCGGGTGTACCTTCATCCCGGCCGGCTTGCCCGCGACCAGGCACACATCGTCTTCATACAGCAGCTCAATCCGCTCCGCCGCCCCCGCATCCCGTACGCTATGCTCGCCGCTTTCGGGCGGAAACAGCCGGATACGCAGCTGGCTGCCGCTCCAAAGCAGCTCCCCGTTATGCAGCAAAGTCCGACTCCACTTGTCGCCGATCAGCGCGGCGGCCAACTGCTGCGCCTGCTCACGGCTTCCGATTTCCTCAACATGCTGCCACTCCAGCCATTCGCCCTTGCGCTGCCCGTTTAGCATACCGGGTCCGTCCCCCTCTCCTTCAGAACGCGGCTAAGCCGCATCATGCGACGGTGCTCATAAAGCCCGTAACCCGCGATTGCCGCCAGCGCCAGTCCGATCAGGCCGAACACCAGCAGCGTTTCCAGCGTTAATCCGTAAAATTGATACCGTTCCAGCACATGTCCCGCCTCCTTGCTTCATATCCATTAATTTATCCTTTTTCATAGCTGCTCAAGCGGTTACACTTCCAGCAATCCCTTCATCTAACTGTATCATTTTCTGTTAAAAAAAGTCTAACTATGATAGAATAGTTGAGGATTCATAGCTTACTAGGGCCACGCCCTTCTATTAGGAGAGGAAAACATTTGAACGGCAGTTTGCAAGCGATTCGTCAGTGGAGTTTCATCAAGAAGACATTGTTTGTCATCGCGCTGCTTACCTTTTTCACATCCAGCTTTTTGTACCTGACCACGCCTGGAGGCAAGATGCGCCAGTGGATGGCCGAAACCGTCATTACGACGCAGCACCGCAGTTGGGCATGGATTTTCGTGGGAGCCGAACGACGGGATTTAATGGTTAAAAAGATGCAGGACGATATTGAAATCGCCGCTCTGGAGAAACAAAACCTCGGACTCGTTTCGGTTCGTAAAAATCTTGAGAAGCATCGTTCCCTCGACGAATTGATCAAAGTCGAGGATATTTCAACGCAGTTTTACAAAGGCAAGAAGATGTATGTGTATGATCCGACTACCATCAAGATCATGACTCCGAGCAAGGTCGGCGAGGGAGAAAAAATTACCTCGATGGTCGAGCGGACAGGCGCGGTAGCCGGACTGAACGGCGGCGCATTCAACGACCCTGAAGGACTCGGCAACGGATTTGCGGCGCTGGGCATGATTATTTCGGAAGGCGACATCATTTTCACCGACCAGGATGGCTCCATTCCGCAGCATATTGTAGGGTTTACCAAGGAAGGCCGTCTCGTTATCGGCAAATATGATGCTTTTGAGCTGAGAGATATGGGCGTAACCGAAGCCGTATCCTTCTATCCCCGGCTGATCGCCAACGGCAAGCCGTTGATTACGAGCGGCGACGGCGGCTGGGGCCGCGCGCCCCGCACGGTCGTCGGACAGCGGGCCGACGGCACCGTCATTTTCATCGTGGTGGATGGACGCCAAACCCATAGCGTAGGCGCGACGCTCAAGGAAATGCAAGACTTGCTGCTTGCGGAGGGCTGCGTCATCGCAGGCAATCTGGACGGCGGCGCATCCTCCGAGCTGGTCGTGGACGGTGAGCTGGTCACCAAGCCTTCCAGCCGATACGGCGAGCGGAGACTTCCGTCTGCGTTTCTCGTTTACGACAATCCGGCCTCGGTCCGGGCACCGCGAATTTGGGACGGCATCGAGAAAATCGACGCTGGCGGCTCGTATGACCATCCGGACTTCCTGCGGGAGCAGGCGGAGAAGAAGCTGAAGGGGCAGCAGACACCCGCTTCCACTTCAACCAAACCGGCCACTGAGACCGACAAGTCCAAAGCAAGCGGCGCTAAAACGGAACCGACCGGCAAGCAGGACCAGGGTAAAACATCAACTGGCGGTACCGCAACCGACGGTAAAACGACTGGCAATAAATCGTCCACGTCTCCCGCGTCAGGCACAACAGGCAACGGAAGCGGCAGCACAGGCAAAGGCACGACAAGCGAAAATGGCGCCAACAGCGGCGCGGCTGCCGGTTCAGGGAAAGAAACCGGCCCGGCAGCTGGCAAGCCGGATACCGGAAGCACGCAAACGCCGGCGAAGACGGATGCGAACGGTACGTTGCCTGCAACAGGTACAGGCGGCAGCAGCGACAAAGGAACCTCAACCGGAAGCGACGACACTGCTGCAAAAGGAAACACGACGGGGAATGGGACAACAGGAGCCGGAGCTTCCTCCGGTTCCTCCTCTGCTCCGGCAGGCGGCAGCAAAACCACAGACCCTGCAGGTAAAACGGACAGCGGGCAAAACACGGGAGCTGTTGCTCCAGCGAAGCCATCGGCCACAACCGCACCGGCTATGCCATCAACAGGATCGGCAGCCGGCGGAACCACGCCTTCCAGTTCAACCGAGAAGACGACTGACCCGGCGAAGGCAGATACGGCCAAATAAGACATGCGGCTACGACTATTCCTCGACTGCTTCAGTTGGGCCGATCAATCAGAGGCGCTGCAAGCTCGAATGTGGTACATTACATACCTTATCGCGGCAGGGTTCGCCTGTTAGCATGAACCGTCCGGCGACTCCGGGCGGTTTTTTTACAGCCTGAAAATGGAAACAGCGACAGCGAAAGACGTGAAAACAAAGTCTCAGGCTGTCGCTGTTTTATTGAAATCGCCTCTATTTGGGCCCGTCCGCTCCACCAACAGCCAAAAACCTTGACAGCGCCAAACAGCCGTCAAGGTTTTATTTGAATTTAAGTTAGTTCTATTCGAAGGAAGCCTCGGCTGCCTGTGACCCTTACAGCAGCCGCAGCGCCTCGCGATGGGCGGCGATAGTCGCTTCGATGTCTTCGTCGCTATGCGCGGTCGAAATAAACAAGCCCTCGAACTGGGACGGAGGAATGCTGACGCCTTGGTCAAGCAGCGAGGCAAACACTTGATTGAAGCGCTGCAAATCCGACGTCTTCGCTTGCTCATAGTTCGTGACAGCCTGATCGGTGTAAAATGGACATACCATCGAGCCGACACGGTTGATCGTCAGCGGGACACCCCGCTCAGCCGCATTGGCGGCGAAGCCCTGCTCCAGTCTGGCCCCATGGCGCTCCAGCTGTTCGTACACGCCAGGCTCGCCAAGCAGCTTCAGCGTCGTATACCCGGCTGCCATCGCAAGCGGGTTGCCCGACAACGTGCCTGCCTGATAAATCGGGCCGACCGGCGCAATTTGCTCCATAATATCCTGACGACCGCCGTAAGCGCCGACCGGCAAGCCGCCGCCGATGACCTTACCGAGACAGGTCAGATCGGGCGTAATGCCGAAGCGGCCTTGCGCGCCATGCAAGCCGACACGGAAGCCGGTCATGACCTCATCGAAAATGAGCAGACTGCCGTACGCCGTCGTGATCTCGCGCAAGCCTTCCAGAAAGCCCGGCTGCGGCGGCACAACGCCCATATTGCCTGCGATCGGCTCGACGATTACAGCGGCGATTTCCTCGCCAAATTTGTCGAAGGCGGTCCGAATCGCATCCAAATCATTATAAGAAACGGTAATGGTATTTACCGCGACGCTATCCGGCACGCCGGGACTGTCCGGCAGGCCAAGCGTAGCTACGCCTGAGCCGGCCTTGATCAGCAGCGAGTCAGCATGCCCGTGATAGCAGCCCTCGAACTTCACGATCTTGTTGCGTCCCGTGTAGCCGCGTGCCAGGCGCAACGCGCTCATCGTCGCTTCCGTACCCGAGCTGACCATGCGCACGAGGTCCATCGACGGGACACGCTCGATCACCAGCTTGGCCATCGCCGTCTCCAGCTCCGTCGGAGCGCCGAAGCTTGTGCCCAGCTCAGCCGTACGCTTCACCGCTTCAACAACGTTCGGATGCGCATGCCCGAGAATAAGCGGCCCCCAGGAGCCGATGTAGTCGATAAATTCATTACCGTCGATATCATAAACACGCGAGCCGGCTCCACGCTCCATAAACAGCGGCGTCAAACCGACTGATTTGAAGGCGCGGACAGGGCTGTTGACCCCTCCCGGAATGACTTGCTTCGCTTCCTGAAATGCTGCTGCGGAGCGGGCTTCCGACCGCTGACGACGTTCGTTCATACCTACCACACCTTTCCCATAAATTAACTTGAAAACCGACAAAAAGCGCTATATAATGAACCCGGAAATGACCGAACATCCTGCAGAACAGACTTGGCGGCCCCTATTCGATCCAGAGAGAAGCGAGGAGAAATCATGTTTGAATTTCTAATGAATGTCCCCCTGTTCAGCAGCCTGAATACTCATCAGCTCAACAGCATTGCCGCCATTTGTCAGAAAAAAACGTTCGCAAGCGGAACGGTCCTGTTCGAGGAACGGGAGCCCGGCTCCGTCTTCTACATTGTGTTTAAAGGGTCCGTCAAAATTTATACCCGCTCCCCGATCGGCGAGGAGAAAATTTTGTCCGTCTTCAAGGAAGGGGACAGCTTCGGTGAATTGTCGCTGATTGACGGCAAGCCCCGCTCCACTTCGGCGCAGACGCTGGAGAACAGCGTTTTGATTACGCTCGCGGCCAGCAGCTTCCTGGATCTGCTGCGCAGCAACTTTGATATTTCCCTGCTGATTATGCAAGAGCTGTGCGGACGGCTGCGCGACACGAACCAGCATGTGTACGACTTGACCTTCCTCGATGCCCGCTCACGCGTCATCAAAAGCTTGATCAAGCTCGCCAATCAAAGCGGCTCCCGCGACGGCTTTATCGTCACCATCCGCACGATGCTGGACTACACCGAAATTTCACAGCTGGCGAGTGTACAGAAGCCGGTTCTTCTGCAGGTCATGCGCGATCTTCAGGAAAAACAGATTTTGACCACGAAAGGAAACGATCTGATCCTGAACCTGAGCAAGCTGAACGCCCCTTAACCGGCGGCCTGCGTTTCCCTCCATGCTTAGCTGAACAGACGAGTCAAGCGCTTCTCCGGCTCTTACACTCGTCTGGCAGAGCTAACCAATCCTCCATACCCGCTCGCTTGCCTCAATGGTACAGAAAGCTCCCATTTCCCGGGGCCTCATGTGCTGTGCTGTCCCGTCCTTCCGCCGTCACACCTTTAAGCCGCCAGCGAAGCCTTCACGCCCGGCCAGCCAGCCGCTTGGCCAGCTCCTCCGCCGCTGCTTTGCCTTGACGGATGCAGTCGGGCAAGCCGACGCCATCGAAGGCTGCTCCTGTCGCAATGACCCCAGGCAAGCTGGAAGCAAGCCCTTCGCGAACACGGCGAATACGCTGCGGGTGTCCGACCGGATATTGCGGCATCGACCGCAGCAGCGGCGTCATCTCCGTGAACAGCGGCTCCGCCGATAGTCCCATCGTTTCCTTGAGGTCGCGACGCACAGCGCGGATCACCTCATCCTCCGTCATGTGCATCCACCGGTCATCGCCGGAGCGTCCCACGTAACAGCGGATCAGCACTTTGCCTGCGGGCGCTGTATGCAGCCATTTGACGGAGGTCCATGTACAGGCTGTAATAAACCGCCCTTCTCCGCGCGGCACGACGAAGCCGGAGCCGTCCAGCTTCTCCTTCAGATCGCTTTCGTCGTACGCCAGCACAATATTGGCCACCGATACGTGCTCAACCGCCTTCAGCTCGGCCGCCGGGCCTGGAGCCGCTTCTGCAAGCAGTCCAGCCGTCGCATAAGCAGGCAGCGTCACGATGACGCCGTCCACTACATCCTGCTCCCCGTCCTCGCGGATCAGCCGGTAGCCGTCCCCGGCACGATTCAGCGACGTGATCCCGCAGCCCTTCACAAACCGCACATTATCCAGTGCATCCAGCAAGCCGTGAATAATCGTTTCCAGTCCGTCCTTGAACGTCAGGAACGTCGTGTTTTTCGCAACCTCCGGCAATGTCCGGCTTTCCTGACCGCCTTCCTTGCGGTTTCGCATCATGCCGAGAATAAGACTGCGGTGCTTCTGCTCGATGCTGTGAAACTGCGGAAACGTCCCCTGCAAGCTAAGCGCGTACGTATCACCGGCATAAATGCCCGCAAGCAGCGGCTCGGCAATTTGCGTCAGCACCTCGCGCCCCAATCGCCGCTCCAGAAACGAGCCCAGCGATTCGTCCTCCGTGCTGGTCCGCTTTGGCAGCAGCAGATCAAGCGCAGCGCGGGCCTTCGCTTTGGGCGACAGCAGGCCGGTCCGCATAAATGGTCCGAGCCGCGTCGGGATGCCAAGCATCAGCCCCGGAGGCATCCGGTGCAGCTTGCCGCCGGACAAAATATACGTTTTCTTTGCATGCGGATTGGTGCCGGTCAGACAACCCTCCAGCCCAAGCTCGCGGGCCAGCTCCACCATTGCAGGCTTGCGGGCCAGAAACGAGTCCGGCCCCTGCTCGATCACAAAGCCGTCGCGGCGCAGCGTCTTGATTTTGCCGCCGAACGTTTCGCTTTTCTCATAAACGGTAAGCTGAAAAGGAACGCCGTCCGCTTCCAGCTGTTTTTTCATATAATAGGCCGCGCTAAGCCCGGTAATGCCGCCTCCGATGACGGCGATGCGCCTGGGCGTTGCTTCCATTTTCGTCATTCCTTTTCGGCGAACGCCTGCGCAGCCACAACATCGCTCAAGGTTTCCATGTAGAGCGGGTCTGTGTTCAACGAACGCGTACGCTCCAGATGAAGGCCAAGCTCCTTGGCCGTCGCTTGCGCTTCGATATCGAGGTCATACAGCACCTCCAGATGATCCGAGACAAAGCCCACCGGACATACGAGCACATGGTTTGCCCGTTGCTCCTGCTTCACGGCGCGCAGCACGTCCAGCAGATCCGGCCCAAGCCAAGGAACGCCGGTCTGCCCCGCGCTCTGCCAGCCGAACTGCCAGGTCGTGATGCCGGCCTTCGCCGCAATCGCGCGCGACGTTTCGAGCAGTTGCTCGGGATACGGGTCCTTCAGCTCCAAAATTTTCTCCGGCAGACTATGCGCCGTAAACATCACGAGCACGTCGTCCTTCGCGACGCCCTCGAAACGAGCCAGCGCCTCCTCGACACGCAGCGTGAGCGCTTCGATCAGCTTCGGATGCAGCTGGTAGCTGCGCACGAAGCTCATCCGCAAGCCAAGCTCGTCCGCTTTCTCCTGGGCACGCTTGATATACCCGCCGACGCTCATCACGGAATAATGCGGCGCCAGCACGACGCCAACCGCCTCGGTAATACCGTCAGCCGCCATCTGTGCCACCCCGTCCTCGATAAACGGCGCCGCATGCTTCAAGCCTTGGTAACAGACAAACGTTACATCCGGATGCGCCTCATTCAGCTTCGCTTCCAGCGCCTGAACCTGCAGATTCGTATTTTCGCGCAGCGGGAATACGCCGCCGACAATCGCTTCATAGCGATCAGTCAAATCCTTCAGCTGCTCCGCTGACGGAGGATTGCCCCGGCGAATATGCGTGTAATAAGCCTCGACCTGCTCAATGCTCTCCGGCGTCCCGTAAGACATGACCAGCACGCCGATTGTCCGGCGCTCCGTCCGGCTGTTCGTGGAATCGCTCATGTTAAACGCCGCTCCCTTGCTGGATGGTTCCTTGCGCTTTCAACGCTTGCCGCGAATAATCATGCACGAAATCCGTCAGCTCCTTCAGCTTCTCCAGCGAAGCTTCGGGGAACAGTCCGTGGCCGAGGTTGAACACATAACCGGGCTGACGGATGCCTTCGTCGATAATGGCCTTGGCCTGCTCCTGAATGACCGACATCGGCGCGGTGAGCACGTACGGATCAAGATTCCCTTGAACGGCATAGCCGCCGCCCAGACGACGTCTGCCCTCGGAAATCGACACCCGCCAGTCGAGCCCGATCACATCGGCCTGAATTCCTTGCAGCTCAGGCAGCAGCTCGCCGGAGCTGACGCCCGGAAAATAAATGTTCGGCACGTCCAGATGACGCAGCTCGCTGAAAATACGGCGCATCGTCGGCAGCACAAACACGCGGAAATCCGCAGGCGACAACGCGCCAACCCAGCTGTCGAACACCTGGAACGCCTTTGCGCCAGAGGCGACATGCGCCTTCAAATACGTAATCACCATATCGCCAAGCTTGTCCATCAGCTTGAACCAGACGGCAGGCTCGCCGTACATCAGCGCCTTCGTCCGGATATAGCTTTTGGACGGCTTGCCCTCGATCAAGTAGCTGGCAATCGTAAACGGCGCGCCTGCAAACGTAATCAGCGGCACCTCCAGCTGACCGACCAGCAGCTCGATCGTCCGCAAAATGTGGGACAGGTCGGCTTCGACCTGAATCGGACGGAGTCGTTCGACATCCGCCGCTGTCCGGATCGGATTGTCGATGACCGGGCCGATATTTTTGACAATATCAAAGTCAATGCCAAGCGAAGCAACCGGATTCATAATGTCCGAGTACAAAATCGCCGCGTCAACGCCCAGCTTTTTCACCGGCATCATCGTCACTTCCGCCGCAAGCTCCGGCTGCTGACAAATTTCGAGCAGGCTGTAGTTCTCCTTGATTTTACGGTAATCCGGGTCATATCTGCCCGCCTGACGCATGTACCAGACCGGCAGCACGTCAACAGGCTGACTCTTACAAGCACGTATAAACAAATCATTATAACTCATGAACGCATCCTCTTTTCCGCAAACTTCCAAGCTATATGTACCATTATGCCCTATTTGAAACGAGGTAACAATGTATCGCGGCGGCGTTTTCCGACAAAAGTTTGACAGCGCCCGCGTTTGCAAAAAACGTCCTGACCCCCAAAGCGGAAGCAGGACGTTCAAATACTGACAAGTTTTTGCATGTGCCTCATGCGGCTGCCTCAGGCTACCCCCGCAGCCAGCGGACGATGTCCTTGGCAAAATACGTAATGATCAGGTCAGCGCCAGCCCGCTTGAAGCCGACCATCGTTTCCAGCACGATCGACCGCTCATCAATCCAGCCTTGCGCCGCCGCCGCCTTGACCATCGAATACTCGGCGCTCACATTATAAGCGACCAGCGGCAGCTCGTAGCGGTCGCGCAGCATCCGCAACACATCCATGTACGCCAGCGCAGGCTTCACCATAAGGAAATCGGCGCCCTCGGCGATGTCGCTTTCCGCCTCGCGCAGCGCCTCCCGGGCATTGGCCGGGTCCATCTGGTACGTTTTGCGGTCGCCAAATTGCGGGGTCGAATGCGCGGCGTCGCGGAACGGTCCGTAGAAGGACGACGCGTATTTGACCGAATATGACATGATCGGCACATCGTGGTACCCTGCGGCATCCAAGCCTTGCCGGATCGCATGGACGAAGCCGTCCATCATATTCGAGGGCGCGATAATATCCGCCCCGGCCTCCGCTTGCGATACCGCGGTCCGGGTCAGCAGCTCCAGCGACGGATCGTTCTGAACGTCCGCCCGCCCGGTTGCTTCATTTACATGAACAACGCCGCAATGGCCGTGATCCGTAAATTGGCACAGGCATGTATCCGCCACAACAAGCAGCTCAGGCGCCCAGCGCTTGATCAGCCGCGTCGCCTGCTGCACGATGCCGTTCGGATCGTACGCCGGGCTGCCGTGCGCATCCTTCTCATGCGGCACGCCAAACAACAGCACCGCCTGAATACCGAGCGCAACGACCTCGCGAATCTCGGCCTCCAGCCGGTCGAGCGACCAATGGTATACGCCCGGCATCGAGGAAATTTCCTCCTGCACATCGGTGCCATGCGTAACAAAGATCGGGTAAATCAGATCATGCACATGGACCGCATGCTCGCGCACCAGGTTACGCATGGCTGCCGAAGCGCGCAGCCTGCGGTTGCGATTGATCGGAAAACTCATCGTTGAATTCCTCCTTGCTGCTTTTCATCGGATTTTTAGATCAAGTCCGTTCTATGCACCGTCTGATGCGGCGGAAGGCTCCTGAATGCTGCGCACAAGTGCATCCACGGTCGCCTCGTCGGCCACATAATCAACCTTCAGCCCCAGCTTTTCAGCTGTCTGCGCCGTCAAAGGTCCGATACAGGCAATTTGGCAGCCCTTCAGCAGCTCCAGCGGCGCTTCCACGCCCAGACGCTCCAGCGCCTGCAGCAGGTTGGTCACCGTCGAAGAGCTGGTGAACGTCACGATATGAATCATGCCTTCGCGCAGCAGCCCGATGACTTCATCGCCGCCGTCGGTTTCCAGCACATTTTCGTAAATGTCGATTTTGACAACGTCCATGCCCAGCTCGACAAGCTTGTCAGGCATCGTCGTTCGCGCGATATCCGCCGTCGCCAGCAGCACGCGTTCTCCGGCCTTCAGCCGGGGAATCAGCGTCTCCAGCAGCGCATCGCCCTGGAAGACAGGGGGAATCGCCTCCACTAGCAGCCCGCGCTGCTCCAGTGCGGCAGCCGTTTTCGGCCCGACGGCAATCAGGCGAGCTTGAGCGAGTGAACGAATGTCGCGGCGCAGCTCCTTCAACCGGTCGAAAAACGCCTCCACGCCGTTTACGCTCGTAAAGATGACCCAATCGAAGTCGCCCAAATTTTCCAGCGCGTGATCGCGCTTCGCCTGCGCTTCCGGCTTGCTCGAAGGCTGCGTCCGGATGACGGGGAACTCAACAGCCTCGCCGCCGCGCTCCTCGATCTGGCCGACCAGCTCACTGGCCTGGCTGCGCGCCCGCGTAACGAGAATGCGGCGGCCGAACAGCGGCTTTTTCTCAAACCAGGCCAGCTTCTCGCGCAGCCTGACCACCTCGCCGACAATCGTCACAGCCGGTGATTTGAACTCGGCGCTCCGCACCTTCTCGACAATATCCGCCAAGGTGCCTGTAATTGTCGCCTGCTCCATCCACGTTCCCCAGCGGATCAGGGCAATCGGCGTTTCCGGCGGCTTGCCGCCAGCGATCAGTTGGGAGCAAATCGTATCCAGGTTCGCGACGCCCATCAGAAAAATGAGCGTGCCGGATGCCTGCGAAATATTCGGCCAGTTGACGCTGGAATACGTTTTATTTTTATATTCATGCCCCGTTACAATCGAGAAGGAGGACGTAAAATCACGGTGCGTCACCGGAATCCCTGCATAAGCCGGAACCGCGATAGCCGATGTAATGCCCGGCACGATTTCAAACGGAATCCCGTTGTCTGCCAGCAGCTCCGCTTCCTCGCCCACGCGTCCGAATACGCTCGGATCGCCGCCTTTCAGCCGGGTGACGATTTTGCCTTGCAGCGCCAGATCAACAAGCAGTTGACTGATCTCCTCCTGCTTGAGCATATGCTTGTCAGGCAGCTTGCCGACAAAAATGCTCTCCGCGCCCCGCTTCATATGCCGCAGCAGCCGCCGATTAGCCAAACGGTCGTAGACGACAACGTCAGCCCTCTGGATCGCTTCCAGCCCGCGCAGCGTAATGAGCTTAGGGTCGCCGGGACCCGCTCCTACCAAATAAACGGTTACCTTGCTCATGAACGTTCTCTCTCCTCACCTGTGCGGATCTCTCTCTACAGCCAGACCTGCGAGCCGCCGCCCGCGTTATTCGCGCGCCGCCTCCAGCAGCTCCGCCGCTCCTCTGCCGATCAGCGCCTCGGCCACCTGCAAGCCGAGCGCTTCTGGGTCGGAGCCGGTTAACGCAGCCTTGAGCATGTCCTTCCCGTCCGGCGAGCCGACCATCCCGGTCAACCGAAGGCACGGACGGCCCGCCTCGTCAACCTCGCCCGTAAGCTGCGCGTACGCGCCGATGGGCACCTGGCAGCCGCCGTTCAGCTTGCCGAGGAAGCTGCGCTCCGCTGCAACAGCGATGGCCGTCGCTTCATGGCGGTACAACGCCAGCAGCTCCAGCAGAAAAGCATCATCGCTGCGGCATTCGATGCACAACGCCCCCTGGCCGACGGCAGGCAAGCAATGCTCCGGCTCCAAATACGACGAGATGCGATCCTGCCAGCCAATCCGGTGCAGACCGGCCCCGGCCAGCACAATCGCATCAAAGCCTTCCGTCTCCAGCTTGCGCAGCCGGGAATCAATATTGCCGCGGATCGGCTCGATCGCCAGATCCGGACGAGCATGCTGGAGCTGGCTTGACCGGCGCAAGCTGCTTGTTCCGACCCGCGCCCCTTGAGGCAGGTCCTCAAGGCTGCCGCCGTTTCGCATAATCAGACAATCACGCGGGTCCTCCCGCTCAGGCACCGCGCCGATGACGAGTCCTTCCGGCAGCTCGAACGGCATATCTTTCATACTATGTACCGCGAAATCAGCTTCGCCATCCAGCAGCGCCTGCTCGATCTCCTTCACAAACAGCCCTTTGCCGCCAACCTTCGACAAGGTGACGTCCAGAATCCGGTCACCTTTTGTCACGATTTTTTTAATTTCAAATTCCGCTTCAATGCCGTGCTCCGCGCACAGCTTCCGCAGATGCTCAATGACTTGGCCGGTTTGGGTCAGCGCAAGCGCACTTTGTCTCGTTCCTACTACGATCGTCCGCATAACGTACAGCTCCAATCATTCCGTATAGTCGTACTGCTCCAGCCACGCCTCAAGCTCGCTTATGCCCTCCGGCGTCGGCTTCCGGCGCAGCCGCTCGAACAGCTCTGTCCGCAGATGGTCAGGCAGGCTGCCTGCTTCCCTCAGATGCGCCCGCAAGTTCCAGCGCAGCATGCCGCGAAACATCGCCTGCCGCTCGCTAGAGTCGCCCGCCAGCTGCTGAACCGTCTGCCGCAGCTCCAGCAGCAGCTCCAGATACGCTTCATAGCCGTCGCCCAGCCAGCCGCCGATTTCATCGCGCACATGCTGCGACATTCCGGGACTGGCCCCGCCGGTCGAAACGGCAACCGTCAGCCGCCCTTGCCGATAGATCGCAGGCAGCAAAAAATCGCCATGGTCGGCTTCATCCGCGCCATTGACCCAAATCCCCAGCGCCGCTCCTTCTTCGCGGACCGCCTGATTGACAGCGGCATCGTCCGTAGCCGCGAACAGCAGCGTCGCCTGGCCGACAACGGCCAGTCCAGCCGCATAAGGCTGCCGCAGCAGCTCCAGCTGCCCGGCTTCCGCCAGCCGCTCCAGCTCCGCCGTGGCCTGCGGGGCGATCACCGTGACCATAGCTCCTGCGGCCAGCAAACCGGCGGCCTTGCGCGCAGCTACCCGCCCGCCGCCAACGACACAGCAGCGCTTCCCGCCCAGCCGCAGCATTACCGGATATAGCGTCATGGCCGAACCGCCCTTCTTACGACCACTGATGGAAGGTCGAATAATAATTGCTGAGCACCAGATTGGTCAATGTAATGACGAATGCCGCCAAATTCCACAAAGCAAGCCGATTGCCGGGCGCCTTGAGCATCGTCCGCTGAAACAAATAAAAAATATAAGCCAATAGCACAAACCACGAATTTAATACCTTCGGATCAAAAAACAGCCGGTAATCGCCCTGCAGCGAAATCCATACAATACCGAGCGAAATTGTCAACAGCAGCAGCGGAGCGCCGATCAGCACCGACACAAGCGCGAAGTGGTCCATTTTCTCCAGACTGGGCAGCCGCTGCATATTTTGCGACCATTGCTTCTCCTTGAGCTTGCGGTGAAGAAACAGGTACATCCCCGAAAACACCGCCGATACGACAAAAGCCGCATATCCGGCCACTGCAAGCGAAATGTGAATAAACAACAGCTCATCCTTGATATTCCAGTTCGACAAAGCAGGCGACACGTCCGGCTTCGAAAACATATTCAGCGCCAGCACAGCAAATCCAAGCACGTTGACGAGAAACACAAACAGCTCGATCCGGAAAAACCGGCTGACCGCAAGGGAGATCGTCACCAGCAGCCAGGCAAAAATAAACAACGTTTCAAACACGGAAAATGCGGATAAGGAAACATGAGAGCTGAGACTGGAAATCAAATAACCGGTTTGCAGAACCCAGACAAAAAGAAGCAACCCTGTCCCCATCCGTTTTGCGCTTCGATTCGGATTGTTGAAATCCGCGAAGTAAAACAGGAGGCTCAGGGCATACGTATAAAGTATCGCATCGTAAAACCAGGTTTGGGTGACCATGGTCTATCCTTTCCGGATCAGGCCTTAGCCAGCAGCTCGCCGGGCACGGTCGCCCGCACCTTGGCCAGCAGTTCCTCTTTGGCGCGCTCCTGCGCGTCCTCCGCTTCCCGCTGCCGCAGCTCTTGCTCCGCCCGTTTCTGCCCATCCAATTGCTCCTCAAGAGCAAAAATTTTCGTGAACAAGTCCAGCGCCTCATCGCCGTGACGCTCTGCGGCCATTTCTTTAATGCGGACAATCGGATCGCGCAGCATCTGGTTCACGATGCTTTTGGTCAGCTTGCCGATGACCTTCAATTCCCGCTCATCCAGCTCCGGCAGCTTCTTCATCAGGCTGTCCATCGTTTCCTCATGGATGAGGGAGGCTTTCGTTTGCAGCGCTTGGATGACGGGACTGACACCAAGCGTCTTGGACCATTGCTCGAAGGCGACCATTTCGGCTTTGATCATTTCTTCAATCTGGACAGCCGCCTTGTGTCGTTCTTCCATATGGGCATTCACCAATGATTGCAGATTGTCAATATCATACAGGAACACGTTTGGCATCTCGCCAAGACGCGGGTCCAAATCTCGCGGTACAGCAATATCCATCATAAACAGCGGTCGCGCTCTGCGCCGCTGCAAAATACAGGACACCTGCTCGGCGGTCAGCACATAACCGGACGAGCCGGTCGAGCTGATTACAATATCCGCCTCCTCCAGGTGAACGGAGAGCTTGTCCATGGTACTTGCCACGCCTCCGAAGCGTTCTGCCAGCTCTTTGGCACGGCTTAAAGTGCGGTTGATCACCGTCACCTTGCTGGCGCCGCTGCTACAGAGATGCTTCACCGTAAGCTCGCTCATTTTGCCCGCTCCGATAATCAGCACTTTTTTATTCTCATAGCTGCCGAAAATCCGTTTGCCCAGCTCTACTGCCGCATAACTGACAGATACCGGATTTTCTCCAATGCCAGTCTCGAAATGCGCCCGCTTCGCCATCGTAATCGCCTGCTTGAACACCGAGTTAAACAACACGCCCGTTGTTTTCAACTGCTGCGCCAGCAAAAACGCGTCGCGTACCTGACCGAGAATTTGCGTCTCGCCGATGACCATCGAGTCCAGCCCGCTCGTTACCCGCAGCAAATGCTCGACAGCTTCCTCATGCTCATAAATATATAAGTGCTCGTTGAACTGCTCCTTGGGCACATGAAACCACTGTTCAAAAAAGTTGCGCAAATAACGCGCGCACAGCTGCTGCGTATCTACGGCCACATACAATTCCGTCCGGTTACAGGTGCCCACGATGACGCATTCCATCACGCTCCTGGTTGCTTTTAGCTCTTGCAGCGCCAACGGCAAATCACCATCGGCGAATGTAAATTTCTCGCGAATAGACACGGGTGCCGTCCGATAATTCAACCCCGCCACGACGATATGCATCTGGTTCACCTGCCCCCTCCTCTAAATTTTCACTTCATTATAGCACAGCTATGTGCGATTCTTCGACAACATTTATGAAAGTTTTTTTAACTCGCTTTCACAAATTTATTTTATCAGGCTGTGAAACGCATCACTGTGCGCTTCGTCACAGCCCGGCAAACGGACGCTCATCACGCCTCCTCTGTCAGTTTTATCGCATTTACCCAATCCTATACGGCTGTAAAAGAAATAGCCTCGAAGCTTGAAAGCTCCGAGACTATCATATGTCAGTAACTTTTTTAGAGTGTCGTTTCTTATTTCACCAAAGCATAATTCATAACCGGCGTCTCCACTTGCAATTCGCCGATCCCGCGAACGATTTTCTTCGCGTGTACCTTCTCAGGCTTCAATACAGACAGCATGTGCTCGATCGCGAGTTGAGGATCAACCGTTTCGCCGCAAGTGTAACAATCAAGAGCCGCGAATCCTCTCTCAGGATACGTATGAATGGAGAGATGACTTTCCGAAAGCAATACAAGTACCGTTGCTCCCTGGGGCTCAAATTGCTTGGATTGTACCGACATCACCGTTGCACCACATGCCTCAGCAGCTTCTACCATTTGCGCTTGCAGCCATTCCGCACTGTTGAGAAGTTCAAAGTTAACTCCCCATGTGTCTACGGCTACGTGTCTTCCGAAAGTTGAGTATTCCATCTTTCGGTTCCCCCTTCCTAGGAATAAAATGTTTTGAAAATTTCATCCGCTAGGACCTACGTCATTCACTTCTCTCGAGGGAAAAATCTCTCGCAACATTCAATGTCCTGAGTGAATCCTGGTTCCTATTTTGTTTTCAACGAAAATAAAAATAACATCTACCGAACAGAAATGCAATACTTTTTCGAAAACTAATTTATTAAGATTTTTCCTGTAACGTACATGAGCACAATATGTCAGCGGCATGACCGATGTGTAAGCTTTACAGCAGACAGACCTCATTATTTTTCGAGCCGCTTGCGGACAAGCCCCTGAAATAGAAAAGAACCCGGCGATCGCCAATTGCAGCGAACCAGACGGGTCTTCTAAACAAATGCGCATTTTCACATATAGGAATTCAGGCTTCGAGTATAAATAAGCGGTGCGTCAGCTTGTGCAAGCGGCCATCAATTTGCTCCCGCAGGCCATTGTCCTGCATCTCGTTTCTCAAATCGAGCAGCTGGTTGATTTGCTTGCGGATGGCATTGATTTCAGCTTCCACTTCGTTTTTGTGAAACAGCTGCTCCAATTGGCCAAGCGTATCGCGGTATTCGTACACAAGCCTTTCCGCAGTATCCGTGTTCTCCGTAATTTTAACGACGGCTCCTTGCTTGTACGTATAGATCATCGTGTAACCAGCGTAAATCCGGTGAACAACGGCATCGCCTTTGAACAAGGATACCGCTTTCCGCATGGCGTTGACGAGATTTTTGTTATGAATGCGGCAAGTACCCTGACAAACATACATATTCATGTGGCGTTCGAAGGACAGGATAATCGCTTCGCCTGCGTCATCCTCCAGTACAACCTCATGATTCCCGTTTTCCAGCACTTGCACTTGCATAGAAGCTCCATGATCGCCGAACATCCGAATAAAGCTGCTCATCTCGGCTTCCGTTAACTGTAGGCAGGTTTTGACATATACGGTCGCTAACCTATTTGCCATAAAAATCCCTCAATTCATTGTTTTCGAACCTGGAAAGCCTCTGATGAAACACGATACGTTAACACGTTAGTATTCCGTATCCATTATACTACATATTTATTTCATATTCCTGCTTGCAAACTCGGGTATTTCGCCGGATTTCAGAAAAATCTGCTTTTTATCGGAATTGAGCCAAAGGAAACGCCAGAAACCTCAATTTCTTTCGCAATTGTTTCCCAATGACCGAAAACGTGCGCTTCACTGAAAAGCAAGGCAGTTTCTGACCTCGTTCACAAAGGGCTTGACGAAAAGCACAAAAATAATTATAGTTTCTGTATACCCCAACGGGTATGGGTATAAAATCGTATTTTCGTCTGGCAGCAGCTTCTTTGTTTGCGAAGTCCTTAACTATTTTAAATATCTGGAGGTTTATCATGACAACTTTACTGGCAGATCGCACACTGAAATGTGAAGGGCTCGCGTGCCCATTGCCCGTCGTACGAACCAAGAAAGCCGTTGATGACATGAAAGCCGGCGAAGTATTGGAAATCCGTACGACCGATAAAGGCTCGGTTGCTGACTTAAAGAGCTGGGCCAGTCGGAGCGGGCATCAGTATGTAGGCTTGAAGGAAGAAAACGACGTTTTCCGCCATTTTATTCGCAAAGGTGAAGCCGCCGAAACGAAAACCGAAAACACGTATCCCCATACGACAACAAATCAAGAGCTTCACGCCAAACTAATCTCAGCAGAAGCACTGAATATCATTGACGTTCGGGAACCGGTCGAGTATGCATTCGGTCGCATTCCGGGCGCCATCTCGATCCCTCTGGGCCTCCTTGAAGAACAGCTGTCTTTGCTGGACCCTAATAAGGACTATTATGTGATATGCCGTACAGGCACCCGAAGCGATATGGCTTGCCAGCTGCTGGCAGAGCATGGATTTTCACGCATTAAAAATGTAATTCCCGGCATGCTGGCGTGGGCAGATGAACTGGAGCAAGATTAATTTCATTTGTTCAAGTAAGCCTGATTTCCAATATGATTACCGGAGGAGTCGACATGAGTAAAGTTTCATTAACCACCGCCGAGCATTTGCATGCCAGGATGAGCAATGGCGGGAGCGTGTTCGTTCTGGATGTACGCAATAACGAGGAATTTGAAAGCTGGAAAATCGAAGGGAAACAAGTGGTTTCCATGAATATTCCTTACTTCAATTTTCTGGAGGAGGACGAGAGCATCCTAAAGGCTCTGCCGGAAAACGAGGAGATCGTGATCGTTTGCTCCAAAGGGGGATCGGCTCAATTCGTTGCAGAAGCACTAGCTGAAAAAGGCTACAAAACCTCTGTGCTGGATGGAGGAATGCTGGCCTGGAGCCAATTCCACCATCCAGCAGTCGTCATCCTTGAAGACAACCTGAAGCTGCTTCAGATTAACCGCTTGGCCAAGGGATGTCTTTCCTACGCTATCATTTCTCAAGGAAAAGGCATGCTCGTCGATCCGAGCCAAAGGATTGAGTTCTATCTCGAATTATCCAAGCAGCACAACTTTACGATTGAGCATATCGTAGATTCCCATTTACATGCCGACCACATCTCTGGCGGGCCAGAGCTTGCGAGAAGGACAGGAGCGACCTACTATATTTCCTCCGGAGAAGCCAAGGGAACCGCCTTGAGCTATGAGCCGTTGGAGAAGCACAAAGCCATTCACTTTGGTCAAGCCGCAGTGGAAATCCTGGCGATGCCGACGCCGGGACATACCCCGGGCTCCACATCATTTTTGCTGAATCGCCAATATTTGATGTCGGGTGACACGATCTTTGTCGGCGGGTTAGGTCGGCCTGACCTGGGCGGCAAAGCGAAGGAATGGGCGCAGGACTTGTACGATACCGTGTTCGGCACAATAAGTGAGCTATCGGACGATGTGCTGGTTTTGCCGGCCCATTACGCCGATATTCGGGAAACGAATGATGACGGTATCGTCGGAGCGATGCTTGGCGACATCCGAAGAAATAACGAAATCATGCGAACTACGGACCGCGAAGCATTTACGGAACAGGTCGCAGGAGCTGCTTCCACGGAAAAGCCCCCGAATTTCGAAGAAATTATCGCCATCAATCGCGGCGAGCTGTACGTAGAGCCCGGCCACGCGGTACAGCTTGAAATTGGACCGAATCGCTGTGCCGTTCATCATCACTAATTTATCGTAAAAGGAGAAGAATATTCATGGCTGATTTGATTGTGGTGGCGAAAAATGACAAGTGACTGCCTCCAAATGAATAAAGAAAAATCCACGATTGTCTTATTCAGCGGGGAGCTGGATAAAGCGATAGCTGCATTCATTATTGCCAATGGGGCCGCCGCTTATGATCACGAGGTGACGATTTTCTTCACGTTCTGGGGCTTGAATGCTCTGCGTAAGGATGAAGCTGTTGTTGTAAAAAAAGGCTGGCTAGAGACGCTGTTCGCCAAAATGATGCCCCGCGGCGCGAGCAAGCTTGGCTTGTCCAATATGAATTTCGGCGGCCTGGGTCCCAAAATGATTAAGCACGTTATGAAGAAGCACAACGCTATGACGCTGCCGCAGCTTATCGAACTCGCTCAGGAACAAGATGTCAAATTGGTTGCTTGCACCATGACGATGGACCTGCTTGGCTTACAGAAAGAAGAGCTGTTGGACGGGATCGACTTTGCAGGCGTTGCCGCGTACTTAGGTGATGCTGCGGATGCCAAAGTTAATTTGTTTATTTGATGCAGCCAAGCGGCATTGTTTTTAGGAGACGGATCGGCAATAATATACCTGTATGGGTATATTTGAAAGGATGGTCTCGGCATGCAATATGATGAGGATGTTAAAAAAAGATTAAAGCGGGTGGAAGGGCAAATTCGCGGCGTATTGAAGATGATGGAGGAAGAGCAGTCCTGCAAAGACGTTGTGGCCCAATTGTCCGCCGTAAGAAGCGCTGCGGATAAAGCCATTGCGTACATTGTCGCTGTCAATCTTGAGCAATGTATTATGGAAGAAAAGGAAGCCGGAAGAGATTCGAGCAAAATCGTTCAGCAAGCTATTGATTTGCTAGTGAAAAGCCGTTAAGCAGCAAGAAAAGAGGCTATAGGCATGGATGTAACTCTGAAAACAAACCCCAATATTGATGTTAAAATAAATCGGAATAGATTTTGTAGCGGCCCGATCTCGGTCAAGCTCATTTAATCTGCTGCGCAGCTCGTTTAACGGAAATCAATCGAGCCGCTACGTCAAAGAAGACCTTTTCCGATGGAAATGGTCTTCTTTGACGTAGCCAGTCTGCAACGATCTGCCGCTAAGCCGGATCGTTCGACGCCTGCGCAGCCGGCTCAGACGACTCCGGCTGCTCCGACGCTTCTGATGAAATGGACGCATCATCGGCTCCGTAACCGATTCGCTGCTCAATGATGCTCCACAGCTCGTCTTTGCCGAGGCCAAGCTCCGAGGAAAACAGCACCAGTTGATCGTCTTTGTCTGCACCGAGCGTTTCCCGCACAATCTTGACGTGCTTCTGCCACTTGCCCTTCGGAATTTTATCCGCCTTCGTTGTGACGATACAAATGGGCACGCCGTTATGCTTCAGCCAGTCATACATGGCCTGATCATCCTTGGACGGCGGATGGCGCAAGTCGATGATCAGCAGCACCAGCTTGAGCGGCTCACGCTCCAGCAGGTACGCTTCGATAAACTTGCCCCATTTCTCCCGTTCCGTCTTGGATACCTGAGCGTAGCCGTAGCCTGGCAAATCCACGAAATATAAATCCGAATTAATCCGGTAATAGTTCAGCTGCTGCGTTTTGCCGGGCTTGGAGCTCGTTCTGGCTAAATTTTTGCGGTTGATCATCCGATTGATCAGCGAAGACTTCCCGACATTGGAACGCCCTGCCAAAGCTAGCTCCGGCAAGGCATCCGCAGGATACTGACTCGGACCAACCGCACTGATAATAAACTCAGCTTGATTGACCTTCATTGCTGCACTCACTCATTTCGTGTTTCATTGGTCTACACCCGGGCTGGCTTCACCAAAGCATGCTCCAGCACCTGGTCCATATGGGAAACCGGGTGAAAGGTCAGCTCAGCGCGGACGCTTTCCGGAATTTCCTCAATATCCTTCTCATTATCCTTCGGCAAAATAATCGTGCGGATGCCGGCGCGGTGCGCAGCCAGACATTTTTCCTTGAGTCCGCCGATTGGCAGCACACGGCCGCGCAGCGTTATTTCGCCGGTCATCGCCACCTGCCGCGACACCGGAATATTCGTCAGCGCCGAGATCAGCGCCGTCCCCATCGTAATGCCCGCGGACGGTCCGTCCTTCGGAATCGCGCCTTCGGGGATATGAATATGAATATCGAACTTCTCGTGAAAGTCCGGCTGAATGCGGAATTGCTCGACACGCGAGCGGGTATAGCTGAACGCCGCCTGCGCCGATTCCTTCATGACGTCGCCGAGCTTGCCCGTCAGCGTCAGCTTGCCGTTGCCCGGCATCACCGTCACCTCGATGACCAGCGTATCGCCGCCCACCTCAGTCCAGGCCAGCCCCGTAACTGCGCCGATCTGGTCGCGCTCCTCGGCGACGCCGAAGCGAAACTTGGCCGCGCCGAGAAACTCCTTCAGATTATCCGGCGACACATGCACCTGCGCTGCACCGCCGACGATCTGCTTGGCCGCCTTCCGGCACACAGACGCGAGCTGCTGCTCCAGGTTGCGGACACCGGCCTCCCGAGTGTATTCACGCACCGTACGCATCACGGCGCTTTCCTCGTAGATAAGCTGCGTCTCCTCCAGGCCGTGATCACGCTTCTGCTTGGGCAGCAGGTAGTTCTGAGCGATGTTCAGCTTCTCGATTTCCGTGTAACCCGGAATGTATAGCACTTCCATCCGGTCCAGCAGCGGGCGCGGAATATTATGAACGGCATTAGCCGTGGTCACAAACATAACGTTGGACAAGTCAAATGGCACTTCGACGTAATGGTCGCTGAATGTGCTGTTTTGCTCCGGGTCAAGCACCTCCAGCAGCGCAGACGCCGGGTCACCCCGGAAATCCATCGCCATCTTGTCGATTTCATCAAGCAGGAACACCGGGTTCGCCGTTCCGGCCGTTTTCATGCCTTGAATAATACGTCCCGGCATCGCACCGACATAAGTACGACGATGACCGCGAATTTCCGCTTCGTCGCGCACGCCGCCGAGCGAAATCCGGACAAACTCGCGATTCAGCGAGCGGGCAATCGAGCGGGCGATCGACGTTTTACCGACCCCTGGAGGTCCGACCAGACACAAAATCGGCCCCTTGAGCTTTTTGACCAGCTTCTGGACGGCCAAGTATTCAAGCACCCGTTCCTTCGGCTTCTCCAGTCCGTAATGATCCTGATTTAAAATTTCCTCGGCCTTGTGAATATCGAGGTCATCCTCGGTGAGATGTGACCATGGCAGCCCGAGCAGCCAGTCGATATAGTTGCGGATAACCGAGCCTTCTGCCGAGGTCGCCGGCATTTTCTCCAGACGCTCGATTTCCTTCTCGATCTTCTCGCGCACTTTTCCCGGCACATCGCTGTCGTTTAACTGATTGCGCAGCTCCTCAACCTCACCGGCGCGGCCTTCCTTCTCGCCAAGCTCCTTCTGGATGGCCTTCATCTGCTCGCGGAGATAATATTCCTTTTGGGTTTTCTCCATCTGCTTTTTGACGCGCTGGCTAATTTTACGCTCCAGCTCCAGCACTTCCCGCTCATTGTTGAGAATGCTTAGCAGCTTTTCCAGCCGCAGCCGAACGTCAACCGTTTCCAGAATTTCCTGTTTATCTTTAATTTTCAACGACAGGTGACTGCAGATGACATCGGCCAGTCTGCCCGGCTCATCAATGTCCGATACAGCGGCGAGTGTCTCCGGCGTCACTTTCTTTGATAAATTAATATAATGCTCGAATTGGTTCAGTACCGTGCGCATCAGCGCGTCAATTTCGGGATCGGACGTTTCCTGCTCCGGCAGCTCGCGGACATTCACCTCATAATATTCCTCGTTCGTGAGAAATTCGGCGATTTCAGCTCGCACGATGCCTTCAACCAGCACTCGAATCGTTCCGTTCGGAAGCTTAAGCATCTGCCGTACTTTGGCAATCGTGCCGATCCGGTAAATGTCCTCCGATTTCGGTTCCTCAATATTGACCTCGGACTGTGAGCAGAGCAAAATCAGGCTGTCGTCCACCATCGCCTTCTCCAAAGCTCGAACCGACTTTTCCCGCCCTACGTCCAAATGCAACACCATACTCGGATACACCAGCAGTCCCCGCAGCGGCAGCAGCGGCAGCCGACGCATTTTATGTTTGCTCGGTCCCATCCTCAGGGCACCTCCACACTGTTCTGACGTGATGATCGTCGCTTTACGCTTTCTTTATCTTAGCAAAATTAGCCGTAAAACACCAATAAGGGAAGCTGTTCTTCATGGAGTTTCTCCCGAAACAAGCAGCGTTATAAGTGGAAATCGGTGCGCAACGGGCGTTAGCAAGAGAGCCCGAGCGCGCGGCAAACCAAAAACGCGCTCTATTCGAGCGCGTCGGCGTGCAGCACTTTAACGGAAGCAGGAGCGGCAACATCGGCAGGCAGCGGTTCATGCTCCACCCGTTCGGTAAGCTGCAAACCGAGGGAATGGTGCAGCGCCTCCTCAATGGAATCGACAGGGATGACTTCCAGTCCGTTCAGCCCTGCAAATATTTCCTGCCAGTTTTCCTTCGGAATAAGAACGCGGGTTGCCCCCGCCTGAAAAGCCGCCTCCACCTTGGCAATGACGCCGCCTACAGGCTTTACTTTGCCATGAATACTGATTTCGCCGGTCATGGCAATTTGATTATCGACCGGAATTTGCTTGATCGCCGATGCAATCGCGACGGCCATCGCCACCCCGGCCGAAGGCCCGTCAATCGGAATGCCGCCGGGAAAGTTGATATGCAGATCATAATCATATGGGTTCAGCTGCTTGCGGCGCAGCACGGTCAGCACATTTTCCACCGAGCCGCGAGCCATGCTTTTGCGGCGCAGCGTCCGCGAGCCGCCGCCCATTTCTTCCTCATCGACAACACCTGTGATCGTAAATTGACCGGCTCCCGGACGGGCGGCGGCAATCGCCGTCACCTCAATATCGAGCAGCATGCCGAGATTCGGCCCGTACACGGCCAGTCCGTTGACGAGACCGATTTCGGGACGGCTTTGAATTTTCCGCTCGGGACGCGGGGAAATTTGCGAGCTGTTCACGACCCACTCCACATCGGCCGCCGTCAGCTCGCGCCGTTGGTCGGTCAGCGCCATGCCGGCAGCAAGCTGAATGACGTTAACCGCCTCGCGCCCGTTCGTCGCGTATCGCTTCACCACATCGACGGCGGCCGGGTTATCGGGAAAGCCGATTTTTTTCAGCGCCTTGGCCGCGATCAAACCAATTTCATCCGGCAGCAGCGGACGGAAAAAAATTTCCATGCAGCGCGAGCGAATGGCCGGCGGCAAATCAGACGGATTCCGTGTCGTCGCGCCGACGAGCCGGAAGTCTGCGGGCAGTCCGTTTTGGAACACATCATGAATATAACTCGGAACATTCGTATCCTCCGAATTGTAATAAGCACTCTCCAGAAACACCTTGCGGTCCTCCAGCACCTTGAGCAGCTTATTCATCTGATGCGGGTGCAGCTCGCCGATTTCGTCGATAAACAGAATGCCGCCATGCGCCTTGGTTACAGCGCCCGGCTTCGGCTGCGGTATACCGGCAACGCCCATCGCTCCGGCTCCCTGGTAAATGGGGTCATGCACGGAGCCGATCAGCGGGTCGGCAATGCCACGTTCGTCAAATCGCGCCGTTGTCGCGTCAATTTCAGTGAATTTTGCATCGGGCCGGAACGGCGATTCCGGATTTTTTTTCGCTTCTTCGAGGACGACGCGAGCCGCTGCCGTTTTACCGACGCCCGGAGGACCGTAGACGATCACATGCTGGGGATTAGCGCCGCACAGGGATGCCTTCAGCGCACGCAGCCCTTCCTTTTGACCGACGATATCGTCCATCGCCTGCGGCCTTGTTTTCTCGGCAAGCGGCTTGTTCAAGGAAATGGTCCGCAAGCGGCGAAGCTTCTCCAGCTCCTTCTTCGATTCTTTATCCACGGCCGAACGATTGGTTTGTTGGTTGCGCAGCAAATTCCAAAAGTACAAACCGATGACGATGGCAAAAAACAATTGGATCACCATTAAAACCATACTGATGTTCATGTTTCCTTCTCCCTCCTGCTTGCGAATACTAATTGGTAGTATTGCCCTCCGCTTACAGCATTAATCCCTATAAGGCGCAAACTTTTTCGGAAAGCTAAGCATGAGTCTTTAATTTCGATCCGGTGCTCCGGGAAAGGAAGCCGATATGACTTTGCCAACAGTTCGCAGCTTTTGCCGGATTGCTTTCGTCAGCCTGCTGCTGCTCAGCTCGCCGACCACGGCCGCCGCCGCTGCCCCTCAATCGCTGCCCGAATCCTTCCTGCTGCCCGAAATTAAAACCGACCACCCCGCCATGTCCGGCGTAGATGTCGTCATTGATGTGGGGCATGGCGGCATCGACAGCGGCACCATGTACGGTGACATCGAAGAGAAAAACATCAATTTGGCGATAGCCAGACAAACCTATGATTTGCTGCGCCAGCAAGGTTATCTGGTGCTGATCAACCGCACCGGCGACTATGCGCTCAGCGCGGAAAATTTGTGGCTTCGCTCCAAATCGCGCCATATCAAAGATTTGGCGCAGCGGGCGCATCTGGCCAATGAAGTAAAGCCGCGTGTCGTCATCAGCCTGCACGTGAACGCCGCCAAACGCGCAAGGGCCCGTGGCGCGATCATTTTGCACCAGAAGGATAAAGGCAGCCATGAGCTGGCAAAGGCGCTGCAAGCTCGTCTTAACGATTTTTACGGCATCCCGCACGAGCCGGTTTACGGACGCACATATTACTTGCTGAAATACTCCAAAGCGCCTACCGTCATCGTGGAGGTCGGCTTTCTTACGAATGCCCAGGACCGGGAGCTGCTGGTCAGCGAGAAAGGACAGCAGGCAATCGCCCGGCAGGTAGCGGACGGCGTGGCCGCTTATTTACGCGATCATGCCGAAAGCAGCCCGTAGGAACCGGGACCAATAGCCAGTTCAGAAAACCGTATTTCTGTTCATTGCATCAGCTCGGCAAGCGGCACAAACTTCGATCCCGATTGCTGGATCACCGGGATCACCCGTTTCAGCGCTTCGGCGGTCAGCTTGCCCGGTACGCCAACATGGCCGATAACAATGGTTTTCTGCCGGGTATTGGCCAACCTTTGCAGCTTGGCCGCCTGCTTGCCGATATGACCGCGCGTGTAGACGTCATCCATAAACAAATCATTGCCGGCGGTCGGCACGCCAAGCTCTGCAGCGATGCGGCCGACTACGCTTTTGTCCGTCGTCCGGCTGTCCAGCATAAAGAGCCCACGTTCCTTGCACACGGTCAAAATGATCCGCATGATCCGTTCGTTGGCCGTCACTTTGGAGCCCATATGGTTATTGATGCCGACCGCATGCGGCACATCGTCAATAGCGGCTGTGATGCGCTGGCGCACCTGCTCATCTGTCAACCCGGCCGTAATGGCCCCTGGACCAAGCCATTCGGGCTTACCCGCATTCGGCTCCATCGGCATATGGACAATAACCGTTTGGCCGACTTTATGCGCCCATTCCGCATCTCGCTTGGTCGTAGGCAAAAATGGCATGACAGCCGCAGCAAAAGGAACGGGCAGCGCCATCATTTGCTCCGTCCCCTGCATGTCGTTGCCGAAATCGTCAATGACAAGCGCAACTCGCCGCAGCTCACCCGGCTCCGGCGCAGGCTTCAATGGTGAAGCAACCGCTGCCGCTGAACCTGCCCAGGGCAGTGTCCCTAACGTAAGCAGCACACAAGCGACCAAAACAGCCGCAGATTTTATTTTCAACATGCTCGCCTCTTTCGACGTGGAATGATTTAGCATGTTCATTGTGTGCGGCCCGGCAAAAAACTATACAGAAACGGGCATAAAAAAAGTCCCATCATGTGGGACCTCCATTTCTACACCTTAGCTTATCGTCATGTGTCACCAGCTTGATCCAGGTGCGGGACAATGGAAATATATCCCCATGCATCTGTTCCAATCCGATGAAATTCGACAGTTCCAGCTGCTTTTCTTCGTTATACGTGTGTACATCAAACAATATATAGCGAAAATTAAGCAATTCATCTCCGAACCATTCATGGCCTTATGCTCCTCGTCAATTCGCTGTACCCAGCTGCGACTTACAAAGCTTTGTAACAGCTCCAGAAGCACGCGCTTGCTTGAAAGCAAAATTTGTAGGCCTTACCATGCTGATGATGAATCGGAAATGAAACATTTGTTCCCGAATCGCTCAACCAAATTAAAATTACAAAAACGAACGCTCCACCGAGCGTCCGTTTTCGCATTGCAGTGCTTATTCAGCTACACGCCGGCGTGATGCTTGCGACCCGGGATTTCTCCCGTCCGTTCGAAATGCTCCACGATGACATCAATTTCTTTCTTCAGCTCGCTTAGCAGCTCAGCTTCCGGCACTTTGCGGATCATCTCTCCGTAGCGGAACAGCAGCCCTTCGCCGCGCGCACCCGCGATGCCAATATCGGCTTCCCGCGCTTCCCCCGGTCCGTTTACGGCACAGCCAAGCACGGATACTTTAATTGGCACCTTGAGCTTGGAGATGTACTCTTCGACCTCATTGGCAATCGAAAACAGGTCGATGTCCAGTCGGCCGCAGGTCGGGCAGGAAACGAGTGTCGCGGCATTCGTAATCAGTCCGAAGGATTTGAGCAGCTCACGGCACACCTTGACCTCCTCAACCGGGTCAGCGCTCAGCGAGATGCGAATCGTAGAGCCAAGCCCCATGCTGAGCAGTGCCCCGAGACCGGCCGCGCTCTTCACGGTTCCGGAAAACAGCGTGCCTGCTTCCGTAATGCCCATATGGAGCGGATAGCGGAAAGCCGCAGCAGCTTTCGTGTAAGCCGCGATCGCCATCGGCACATCGGAAGCTTTCAGCGAGACGATAATATTATGGAAGTCCAGTTCTTCCAAAATGCCGATATGGTACAAGGCGCTCTCCACCATCGCTTCCGGCGTCGGATAGCCGTACTTCTCCAGCAGATGATTTTCCAGCGAGCCTGCGTTAACCCCGATCCGAATCGGAATATTTCTCTCCTTACACGCCTTCACTACGGCTTCGACCTTCTCGCGGCGACCAATGTTGCCTGGGTTGATTCGAACCTTGTCAATGCCATTTTCGATCGCCAGCAATGCCAGCCGGTGATCGAAGTGGATGTCAGCGACGAGCGGGATTGAAATTTGCTTCTTGATTTCCTTGATGGCTTCCGCCGCTTCTTTATTATTGACCGTCACTCGCACGATTTGGCAGCCAGCCTCCTCCAAGCGGTGAATTTCTGCCACGGTCGCTTGCACATCAGCCGTTTTGGTCGTACACATACTCTGGATGATGACCTCGTTGCTTCCGCCGATGGTCAAGTTGCCGACTTTAACCGGTATCGTTTCCGATCTGTGGAACATGTTCGTCTCTTCTCTCCCATGAACCCAAACATCCTCCGTTTTGCGAAGGGCGAAACGCGCCTTCGATGAAAAGGGGGTTCCGATCGCAAATTGGAGGTGTCCGGGTTTGTTTGTATTTATACGCTTACGCGCTTTCTTCCTTTTTCTTCACCGATGGAGCATCGACAGCCGTAATCGGCGGCGCGATTTTCTCTTGAACGGCTTCCTTCGTAACGACGCATTTGGACGATTCGGTGCGCGATGGAGCTTCGTACATCACTTCAAGCATAATGCCCTCGATGATGGCGCGCAGTCCGCGTGCTCCCGTATTCCGCTTGATCGCTTCCTTCGCGATTTCCTCAAGCGCCTCGGTGTCGAATTCCAGCGTAACGCCGTCGATGTCGAGCAGCTTCTGGTATTGTTTGACAAGCGCGTTGCGCGGCTCCGTCAAAATCCGAACCAAAGCGGCTTCGTCAAGCGGCTCCAGCGTCGAGATGACCGGCAAACGGCCGACAAACTCTGGAATAAGACCGAATTTGAGCAAATCTTCCGGCAGAACGAGGGATAAATATTCGCCCGGCTTCAAGTCAGCCTTCTGACCGTCCGTACCGAAGCCAATCACCTTTTTCCCGATCCGGCGTTTAATAATTTGCTCCAATCCATCAAAAGCGCCGCCGCAAATAAACAAAATGTTTGTTGTATCAATCTGGATAAATTCCTGGTGCGGATGCTTGCGCCCGCCTTGCGGCGGAACGGAAGCGACCGTGCCTTCCAGAATTTTCAGCAATGCCTGCTGAACGCCTTCGCCGGAAACGTCGCGGGTAATCGACGGATTTTCCGACTTGCGAGCCACTTTATCAATTTCGTCGATGTAGATAATGCCGCGCTCGGCTTTCTCCACATCGTAATCAGCAGCCTGAATCAGCTTGAGCAAAATGTTCTCTACATCTTCACCGACATAACCCGCTTCGGTCAAGGACGTCGCATCGGCGATCGCAAACGGCACGTTCAAAATTTTTGCAAGCGTCTGCGCCAGCAGCGTTTTCCCGCTTCCGGTCGGACCGACCAGCACGATGTTGGACTTCTGCAGCTCAACCTCATCCGTCTTGCTGCCTTGCGAGTTAATCCGCTTGTAGTGATTGTAAACCGCTACCGACATTGATTTTTTCGCTTGCTCCTGACCGATGACGTAGGAATCGAGAATCGCGCGAATTTCCTTCGGCTTCGGCACATCCTTCAGATCAAGCTCTTCCTCGTGGCCCAGCTCCTCTTCCACGATTTCCGTACAAAGCTCGATGCATTCGTCGCATATATAAACGCCGGGACCGGCGACCAGCTTGCGCACCTGCTCCTGGGATTTGCCGCAGAAGGAGCATTTCAGCTGACCTTTCTCATCGTTAAACTTAAACATGGAATCACTCCTTTTCTAAGTCAAATCACTGCGAGTGATAACCGCATCAATGAGCCCATAAGCTTTGGCCTCTTCAGCGCTCATGAAGTTGTCTCGGTCTGTGTCGCGTTCAATACGTTCGTAGGGCTGACCGGTGCGTTCCACGTAAATCTGGTTGAGCTTCTGCTTCGTCTTGATAATCCAGTCGGCGTGAATCTTGATGTCCGAAGCTTGCCCGCGAACACCGCCCAGCGGCTGATGAATCATCACTTCGCTGTTCGGCAGCGCGAAACGTTTGCCTTTGGCGCCAGCCGTCAGCAGCAGCGAACCCATGCTTGCGGCCATCCCGACGCAAATCGTGGATACGTCCGGCTTAATAAACTGCATTGTATCATATATACCCATCCCGGCCGTCACCGAACCGCCCGGAGAGTTAATGTACAAGCTGATATCTTTCTCAGAGTCCTGCGCAGTCAAAAACAGCAACTGGGCAATGACCAGGTTGGCGACGTCGTCATCAATCGCGCTCCCCAAAAAAATGATGCGGTCCTTGAGCAGACGCGAATAAATATCGTACGAGCGTTCGCCGCGACCTTCCTGTTCGACAACCATAGGTACCAGAGTCAACGATTCCAACCCCTTTACTTCGAAAAGTGCCTAGCCTTACTTTGCCTTACCCGATATTGTAACACGTTTGACTGGCAAAGTCATATCGAGCCTGACTCCGCCTATGTAACCTCGTTTGCCGGCTGCATCCATCCGGATGCGCCGACCGTATGTACTTCATATGTATGTGGCTTCACGCCTATGTAACCCTATGTCCCAGACAGCCCAACTATAAAACAAAGGCACGCATAAGTACACACGTGCCTTTGTTGTCTATAACGCGCCGGAAACCGGAGCTTTAAGCCGTTTTGCTGTTATCTACGAGGAATTTGACCGTTTTGCGAGCCACAACGTCCTGCACAAGCGTACCGAGGGTACCGTTTTGCGCAAAAATGCTGCGGATTTCATCAACCGAACGGCCGTACATGCCAGCCAGGTTGTTCAGCTCGGCTTCGATTTCCTCTGGGGAAGCTTCGATGCCTTCAGCCTTGGCAACCGCTTCGAGAACCAGGTTGTTGCGGACGCGCTTCTCAGCATCGCCAGCCATTTGACCCTTCAGATCCTCTTGCGTTTGACCGGAGAACTGGTAGTACATCTCCAGGTTCATACCTTGTGTGCGCAGACGGTTTTCGAATTCCTTCACCATTTGCTCCGCTTCGTCATCAATCATCACTTGCGGAATTTCCACTTGCGCTGCGGAAGCAACAGCTTCAACCGCGTCAGCTTCTTTTTTGCCGCTCAGTTCTTTTTCTTTGCGCTCGCCGAGCTTTACAGCCAGGTCAGCCTTGTATTCATCCAGCGTTTCGAACTCGCTGACGTCTTTGGCGAACTCGTCGTCGAGTGCAGGCAAGTTTTTGCGCTTGATGTCATGCAGCTTGATTTTGAAAACGGCTTCTTTGCCCTTCAATTCTTCTGCATGGTAGTTCTCAGGGAATGTAACCGTTACGTCCTTCTCGCCATCCTTGGCCAGACCGACTACTTGCTCTTCGAAGCCAGGGATGAAGCTGCCGGAGCCCAGCTCCAGGGAGTAACGCTCAGCTTGTCCGCCTTCAAATGCTACGCCGTCAACAAAGCCTTCGAAGTCAATGACAACGACATCGCCGTTTTGCGCTTCGCCTTCTTCAACCGGAACAAGCTCAGCATGACGCTTCTGCAGACGATCCAGCTCAGCCGCGATCTCGTCTTCGGACACACTGGAGTCGCCCGCTTCAAGCTCGATGCCTTTGTATTCGCCCAGCTCAACCTCAGGCTTCACGACAACCTTAGCTTTGAACTTCAGGATTTGGCCCTTGGCGAATTGCTCGACGTCTACTTCAGGACGGTCTACCGGCACAATGCCAGTCTCTTGCACGGCTGCTACATAAGCATCCGGAACGATGATGTCAAGCGCATCCTGGTACAGGCTTTCCACACCGAATTTCGATTCGAAAATGGAGCGAGGCACTTTGCCTTTGCGGAACCCTGGAACGTTAACTTTGGCTACAACTTTTTTGAAAGCCTTGTCCAGAGCGGCGGCCACCTGATCCGCGTCAACCTCGATATCAAGAACGCCTACGTTCTTCTCTATTTTTTCCCAACTTGCTTTCATTTTATGCCTTCCCCTCCAAAAATGGTCCATAATCAATTTTCACGTCCTGGCTGCCTAGTTCCGCATTACGGACAAGCCCGCCAATATAACCACTATATTATACCCGTAAAGCTTGAGGTTTTCAAGATGATTGACGACCCAAGTATTCACAGCCATCCGGCCGCCTTTACAGCCCTCGCTTGAACACCGCCGCCGCAAACTGCTGCATCATGCGATACGCTTGCTCCCACTGGAAAATAAGGTCCGAGGTGATGCCGTACAGCTCCATCAGCTCCTCCTTGTTTCCGCCGTCGAATACACGCTCCAGTAGCGTAAGATGCAGCGCAGCCGCCCATACGTCAATACAGGACGCGTCCTGCCTGAGCATTTGCCGGTAAGCCGAGGTACCGTAGCTGTAAGCGAGAAACTCATTCCACGTCTGGGCCGCGAAATAAGATAACGCCGGGTGCTTGACCTCGCTGATTTCCTGCACGCGTACAATAATTTCCTGAATCTGAGATGGAAAGCGATTGAAATCCTCCGGCGTATCCTCAATGTCGCAAACAATGCTTTCCCCATTTTTATGTAAAGTGATGGAGCCGGCGGCCCCCCGCTTTCTCAGCGTCTGCAGCGTCTTGAACTGGATCAGCGGGTGCAGCTCCGTCTCGTGAAGCCAGCGAATCAGCGCGTCGTCAATCCGGTCATGGTCCAGAAAGGCAAGCTGGTCCAGCGCAAGCATCAGCTTATCCGGAGCCTGCTGGCTGCGAATCGTGTCCAGCAACCGTTCCGCGTAAGCCTCGCTTTGCTCGCCCTTGGCCAGCAGATGGCTGCGCAGCAGGTCGGCTTCAGATTCGTCAGCATCCTCTTCGGGCAGTTCCCCGCCCGCAAGATCAGGAAACATCATCCGCATCCAGTCGAGCAGCGATTGCCACTCCTCTCGGGCCGTATCGTCATCCGACTGACAGCCCAGCAAAAACACGAGCAGCTTCATCGCTTCCGCGTAACGCTCCGCCTCCAGCAGCCGGGTCAGCTCATACTGGTAATACTCCACTGTTTTTGGAAAAAGAATGACATTATCATGCGATTTATCATGTGGCAGCGAACTCATGGTCACCACCGCCTTTCATCGGGGCTCTTTGACAGCAGTGTAACGGATATCACACGTGAAAGCAAAATTTCCGCGCCCGGCCCAGGAACAGCTGCGGATTCCCCGGCGCAGCCGGCAAAAGAGCAGGCGCGCAAGCAACGATCCGGCGGCACGCGAGCGCTCTCGCGCCCGCCTCAAGCTCCGCCCGCCTGCAACGCAAGGCTGGCGGACGCGTCACAAAAAGGGCGGCCGGAGTTTCTTCTCCGGCCGCCCGTCATGACGTGTCGCGACTATTCCATCTTCATGGCAGCCTGGATCAGCTGCGCTTTAATATTCGGATTCTGGTCAATGAACGCGTACATGCGGTCGACGGAATCTTTATTTTTCAAATAATCACGCTCATTGCGAATCATCTCATGCGACCATTCAAGCAATGCCTTCTCGGCTGCGCCCAAACGGTTCAAGGCTGTATGCAGACCCGTGTCTTCCACAAGGCGCTCCATAACCTCCTGATCCACTTTACCGAGCTTCTTGGTTGTGGCCAGCTTTTTTTCGAACTCGCCATTCGCTGCCTGGAACAGCTCTTTTGCCTCTTTGTACTCCTTTTGTTGCTCAGACATCGTTTTCTTCATCATGACGACCACCTTTCTTGTTGATCCCTTGAGTCACCCAAGTCTCGCCATATGCTATAGGTTGGGATAAAACCGTTCCTTTCTATGCATGCAAGGAACACACGGGAGCTTCCAATCCTTCCAATTCCCTTAGTGTAGCTTGTCCGCGCCCGTTTGTCCAATGTTTCCCTTTCCTTCGCAGGGGGGCTCAGCACGGCTTGGACAGACATGATACGCCTGGCTGACGCATACGCTTAAACATCTTGCGCCTCGCCTGCAACAGGCTGAATCGCCGTCATTTTCAAGACCAGAGAGGATGAAGACCTATGTGTGGCATCACGGGGTGGATTGATTGGAACCTGGACCTGACTCTGCACCCGTCGGTTTTAGTCAATATGACGGATACGCTCGCGCTGCGCGGGCCGGATGCGTCCGGCACCTGGATTACGCCTCGCTGCGCGCTCGGACATCGAAGACTGAGCGTCATGGACCCGGCCAACGGCGCGCAGCCGATGCTCCGCAAATACGGGGACAACACGTTTGCCATCGTATATAACGGGGAGCTGTACAATGCCCCGGAGCTGAAAAAGGAGCTGGAAATTCGCGGCCACCGCTTCTCGACCACTTGCGATACGGAGGTGCTGCTTGTTTCCTTCATCGAATGGGGACGCGCCTGCCTGGACCGGCTGAACGGCATCTTTGCCTTCGCGATTTGGGACGATGAAGCGCAGGCTTTATTTCTGGCCAGAGACCGGCTTGGCGTCAAGCCGCTGTTCTACGCCCATACGCCCGGACGCCTGCTGTTTGGCTCCGAGCCCAAGGCGATTTTGGCTCATCCTGACTTCCCGGCGGAGGTATCCGGCGAGGGCTTAGCCGAAATTTTTGCCGTCGGGCCTGCACGGACGCCAGGGCATGGCATTTACCGCAACATGCACGAGCTGAAGCCCGGACATGCGATGGCGATGGACGCCTCCGGTCTGCGCATCACTACCTATTGGAAGCTGGAAAGCAAGCCTCACCCGGACGATGTGGAGACAACTGCCTCGCATGTGCATGATTTGCTGAAGGATACGGTCATCCGCCAGCTTGCCTCGGACGTTCCGATCTGCACACTGCTGTCAGGCGGGCTGGATTCCAGCGCTCTGACCTCCTTCGCCGCTTCCTACTATAAGGAGCGCGGACTCGGCGCGCTGCACACCTATTCGATTGATTATGTCGATAATGACAAGCATTTCAAAGCCAACGCCTTCCAGCCAAATGCCGACGCTCCGTGGATTAAACGGATGACCGATGTACTCGGCACCGTGCATCATGCGAAGGAATTTGACACGCCCGAGCTGGTCGAATCGCTCAAAACGGTCGTATTCGCTCGCGATACGCCCGGGATGGCCGATGTAGACGGCTCTTTGTACTTGTTTTGCCGGGAAATCAAGCAGGATGCGACCGTCGCGTTATCGGGCGAAGCTGCGGATGAAATTTTCGGCGGCTATCCGTGGTTTCACCGCGACGAAGCGCTCCAGGCCGGCACCTTCCCCTGGTCGCTCGCTACCCCGGAACGGGTCGCGCTGCTGTCGCCGGACTTCACGGACTGGGTCAAGCCGGAGCAATATGTACAGGACCGCTACCGCCAGGCGCTGGCCGAGGTGCCGCGTCTTGCTGGTGAGAATGAACAGCAAAACCGGATGCGGGAAATGTCTTATTTGAATATTACCCGGTTCATGCCTACGCTGCTCGATCGCAAGGACCGGATGAGCATGGCCGTCGGCCTGGAGGTGCGCGTGCCGTTCTGCGACCACCGGCTGGTGGAATACGTCTGGAATATCCCTTGGGAAATCAAGACGTCCGGCGACCGTGAGAAAGGCATCCTGCGCAAAGCGCTGCGCGGCGTGCTGCCTGAGGATGTGCTAACGCGCAAAAAAAGCCCGTATCCGAAAACGCATAACCCGAATTACTTAACTGCCGTCCGCAGCTGGGTGCTCGATATTTTAAACGACTCCTCCTCGCCGCTGCTGCCCTTTATTGATGTGAAAAAAATCCGCGCGCTGGCGGAGCAAGACAACGGGCAATTTAATTTGCCGTGGTTCGGACAACTGATGACCGGGCCGCAGCTATTCGCTTATTTGGCCCAGGTCGATACGTGGCTGCGCCACTACAAGGTGTCGATCCGCTAGATTCGCTAGCCCCGGGATTTCGTTTTTGGCATGCTGACCACAGCCCAACGTTAGTCATTCCTCCGTTTCCCGCTGAAAAAGGCAGCCCTGGACGCCTATCCTGTCCATGACTGCCTTTTTCTTCGTTTATCGTCGTCAGACGATGTCTGACCAACCGTTGTCTGTCGCATGCTTGGCCGTTGCACACCTACGCCCTTCGCTTAGCCGAAAGCCGGAAGGACGCTCAGTCGGCTGAGCTAGCGCCGCCGGTCCGCTGCAGCGCCGCCCACAGCTTGCGAAGCGCTTGGCCGCGATGGCTGATCGCATTTTTCTCATCCATGGAAAGCTCCGCCATCGTGCGCCCGAGCTGCGGCACGTAAAACAGCGGGTCATACCCGAAGCCGCCGTCGCCGCGCGGCTCGTCTACGATCAAGCCGGGGCATTCGCCCTGCACCTCGGCAATGGACTTGCCCTCCGCATCGACAAAGACGATGCAGCTTACAAACTGCGCGGCGCTCAGTACCGCCGCTCCGCGCAACCCGCTCGCCTCGCCTGCGGGGCGGGCGTCTTGTTCCGCGACGGGGGCGGCGGCGCCCGTCGGCACAGGACCAAGCTGCCGCAGCTCGGCGAGCAGCTTGCGGTTGTTGGCCGCGTCGTCGGCCGGCTCGCCTGCGTAGCGGGCCGAATACACGCCCGGCGCGCCGCCGAGCCGGTCCACGGCCAGCCCGGAGTCGTCGGCGATAACGGGCACGCCGAGCACAGCCGCCACGGCCCGCGCCTTAATCAGCGCGTTGGCGAGAAACGTATCGCCATCCTCCGGGATGTCGGGGATGTCCGGATAATCGCGCAAGCTGCGCACGGTCACGCCTTGAGCGCCGAACATCGCCGCGAACTCCTTGACCTTCCCGGCATTTTGCGTCGCGATCACAATTTCGGAGAAGTCAGGCTTGAGCGGCTGCATGCGGCAAGTTCCCCCTGATCCGGTCGGCAATCGGCCCCAGCGCCTTCTCCTGCTCGGCATTCATCGCACGGATGCCGACTTCGGCGAGCGCCAGCAGCGTGTCCAGCTCTTCACGGGAAAACGGCGCATCCTCGCCGGTTCCCTGAACCTCGACGAATTTGCCTTGGCCGGTCATCACCACGTTCATATCGACCTTTGCTTTTGAATCTTCCTCGTAGTTCAAATCAAGAGAAGCCGCCTCCTGCACAATCCCGACACTGACCGAGCCGAGAAAATCCTGAATCGGAAAGCGGCTCAAGTTTTTCTCACGGGCCAGCTTGTCCATCGCGATCGCCATCGCGACAAAGGCGCCGGTAATCGACGTCGTCCGCGTTCCTCCGTCCGCCTGAATGACGTCGCAATCAAGCGTAATGGAGCGCTCGCCGAGCGCTTCCAGGTTAACCACTGAGCGCAGCGCGCGGCCGATCAGCCGCTGAATTTCCATCGTGCGGCCGCCGAGCTTGCCCTTGGCCGCTTCCCGCTGATTGCGGACAGCTGTAGCGCGGGGCAGCATCGAATATTCCGCCGTCACCCAGCCCTTGCCTTGTCCTTTCATAAAAGGCGGCACCCGTTCCTCAACAGACGCCGTACAAATGACCTTTGTTTCGCCGACCTCGATCAACACCGAGCCTTCCGCATGCTTCGTATAATTGGTCGTGATGCTGATCGGTCTCGTCTGGTCGTTCCTTCTCCCATCGCTTCTCATAGACGTCGTATGTCCTCCTTTGGCCTGCTGCTCGTACCCCATTGTACCAAAGGGTCCCTGGAAAACCAAACCGGTTTTCCGGCGCTTTCGGACGGCAGCGAGCAAGGCGAATACGGTCGGCCTGCGAGGCATAAAGCAAACCCGGCGACTGCTGCGCCGGGTCCGCTGTCGCTATTTGATTACAACTTCGTCGGGTTGACGTTAGAGGGACGGGACACAGGCTTCGCGTAGCTCTGATTGTCCGTTGCGTTCACCTTGGCGTCGCCATTAATCAAAATTTGCACCTTTTTACCGGCTCCGGCGTTTTCCGTCAAGGACAGGACGACCGACTTGAGCGCCTCGGCAGGCGCCTTCTGGTCCGGCCCCAGCATTTTATCCGAGAAATTGACCGTAATGACATCCGGCGAGCTGGTTACGTTCAGCAGCTCGCTGCCTGCATCCAGCACAGCCGCCAGCCCCTTGTTCTGGTCCGGTCCGGCGATCAGCTGCTGGATAACCGCCTCGGCCACTTGATCGGTCCGTTTTATTAGCCGGGTCACTGGCACATAATACAGGTAATCCTCCTGATTGTGACTCAGGAAATACAAGGTGACCGGCGTTGCCTGACCGTACTCGACACTCTCCGGCTTCTCCAGATTGATCCCCATCGTGCGGGACAGCGGCTCGTCAAGCGGGGTGCCGCCGACAGGCATTTCCGGAATCGCCGTGCCTTCGACGCGGATTTGCACCTTTTCCACGGTCGGATACCCGGTCAGCGTCCAGGTCACGGCCTCCAAAATTTTGCGCTCATCCTGGACATTATAATCGTTGAACGACTTGGAGAAGTCGACAACCGCCAGCTTCTGGTCAGCTATAATGTTAATTCCCTTCACCTGCGTTCCCTTGGGCAGCAGCGCGGTAAAGCCTGCAGGCATCCGGCCCTCGGCCGGTCCGCCGTCCACCATGTACTCCAGCGCTTTTTTCGCCGTATCAACAGCTTTTTCGATTTGTACGGTCACCGGCGCCACGAAGCCGCGCTCGTCCTTCGCATACAAAGTCAGAGACATTGGATTTACCAGTTCAGCCGCCGTCGCCTGCGCAGCCGTAGGCTTCGCTTCCACACCGCCTGGCGGAGGGTCGATTTGCCGGGATTGTTCCTTCGTTTCCAGCAGTGAGCAGCCTGTCGTCATCACCAAGATCAGGCCCGTAACGGCGGCCCACCGGATCGGCTTATTCAGGTTCATGTACTTGTTCCTCCTTGGTTTGGGAAGTTGTCCGTTTACTTCTATGTATACGGGCGGAAGACAAGTTTATGCCTGCTGTTTGTCCATTTTCGGCCAGAAACTAATTTGGTTCTCCGGTTGCATGTCATCTTGATTACCCGGTACTAAAAGCCTATAATAAAGGATGTCTTTTTCCAAATAGAGGTGATTGCCATGGATAACCGTCTGCCAGAGCTTTTCCCGGATCGCGTCTATCAAGCCGTCATCAGGCAATCGCCGGATTGGCTTTGGATTTTCGACCACAGCGGAACCCCGATCAGCGCAGCGCCGGTGCAGCACGCCGGACAATCGCTGTATGATTTTGCACACGCGAACGATGTGCACGCTCTGCAGGAGGCGTGTCAGACGCTTTGGCGCGAGCGTCGTCCGTTCGTTACCCATTTTCGGGCGGTGCAGCCGGACGGCTCCCTGCTTTGGCTGGAAGCCAAAGGATATCCGGTATGCGACGACGAGAGCGAAAATGCCTGGACGGCTGCCTTGACAGCCCGGGATATTACATTATACAAGCAGCAGGAAGAACGGCTTACGAAGCTCGCTTATTACGATGCGCTGACAGGCCTGCCCAACCGGCGGTTGTTTCAGGACCGCTTCATGCAGGCGATTCATACGGCCCGGCGCTATCATCATAAACTTGGTATTTTGTATTTGGACCTCGATGACTTCAAGCAGATCAACGACACCTACGGCCATGCTGTTGGCGATGAGCTGCTGAGATCAGCCGCCTATCGCCTGGCGCATTCCATACGCGATCCCGATACGGTCTGCCGGATGGGCGGCGATGAGTTTGTCGTGCTGGTGCAACATTTCGATCAGTTAGAGGATGTCGTAAAAATCGGCCGCCGCATCAATGAAGCGCTCCGGCAGCCTTTTGACATAGCCGGACATCTGATCCGCATATCCAGCAGCATCGGAGGGGCATTCTATCCGGATGACGGGCAAGATGGGGACGAATTGCTCCAGCGCGCAGACAGCGCGATGTATGCCTCGAAGCAGTTCGGCAAAAACCAGCTCCGTTTCTTCAGAAATCCGGAAGGGGATACGCATGAACTATAGTCTCGACAGCCAGAAAGTCGCCGCCGCCGCCCATGAATGGCTGGCCAAGCGGGGGGTGCGGATCGACGATATCGCAGACCTGACCTATTCGCTGCAGAAGGATTATTACGACTCGCTGACCTTGGAGGAATGCAGGCACAGCGTAGAGCAGGTGTTGTCCAAACGCGAGGTGCATAACGCCGTATTAACCGGCATCCAGCTGGATGTGCTGGCCGAGGAGGGCAAGCTGCTTTCTCCGTTGCAGGAAATGATCGAAAACGATGAAGGGCTGTACGGCTGCGACGAAATTCTCGCGCTGTCCATCGTCAATGTGTACGGCAGCATCGGATTGACTAACTTCGGTTACATCGACAAGCTGAAGCCCGGCATCGTGAACACGTTAAATGACAAGTCAGGGCCGCACAAGCATACGTTTCTGGATGACATCGTCGGCGCAATCGCCGCCTCGGCCAGCAGCCGGATTGCCCACCGGAAGCAGGCGGAGCTGGAAAGCAAGGGCCTGCTGCACGGTCGCAACACGTAGGCAAGGCACTCCGACGCCCCGACGCCACGGCGCGAATTGCCCGCAGGTAGCTTGACATCACCGACACAACGAAAGCCCGGCTGGGGAAACGTATCCCCAGCCGGGCTTTTCGTTGCGCCGCCGGGCAGCTGCCCGGCGGGATTTGTCTTCATTTATGCAGCTCGGCTGCGCTCGCCTGAATCAGGAATCGCTTCCCCCGCTTCATCTATTGCAACGGAGCCAGCGACTCGGCGATCTTCTCGACATCAGCCGTAGACAGCTTCTGCAGCGGGCGCAGCACCAGATGCGTATCCCCTGCCTTCACATACAAGGCAGACTTGCCGCCGACCGTAACCCATTTCCCGCTGCCGATTTTTAATTGAACCGGCTTTTCCGTGTCCACGCTGCCCGTCGGCTTGATTTCCTGGGCCGATTCCGTCAGCTCCATATTTAAATATTGGATAGCGAGCGACTTCTCCATCCCCTGCACCTGCGAGACGCGGTCGTCCTGCGCGCCCTGCTTTGGCACGTAGACGGTTTTGATGCCCAACGACTTGGCCGAATCCAGCACCGGCTTTTTGTACGGCTCGGGAAATTCCAGCGCTGCCAGCTTGACAGGCTCGGTTGGCCCGCTGGCCTGAGCCGGCTGGTTCGCGTTGCCGGAAGCCCCGCCCGAACCGCCGCCTTGAGCGCTGCCGCCCGCAGGGGGCTGTGCCGTACCCGGCGCGGCGGGCTGCTCCGTGCTCCCCGGCGCTGGCGCAGCCGTCTGCGGCGGAGCGGCCGGCTCCTCCGCCGCTTTCTTCGAGCAAGCCGTGGCCAGCGAAGCTGCTGCCAGCACAACGGCTGCAGCCAGTATAAGCTTGCGTTTCCCTTTCAAATCAGACATCGTCTCATCCTCCTGCTTCTCTCAGATGTGTATCCAGCTTCACCGTCACTTCGGCTCTTGTCCAAGAGCTGTGCCACCTGTCGGCGCTCCAGTAGCCGGGGAATTGCGCTTCCGCCGCTTCCCCCCAGCCGAGCGGGTCAACGCCAAGCTGCTGCAGCTTGGCAATCAGGGCGACAGCCTCTGTATGCAGCTGCTGTTGAACGGAAGCCGCGGACCGGCTGCCGGCGCTGGTGTCATTCGTGTAACGCCCGTAGGCCTGGACCGAAATATGCACGCGCGGGCGCTTCCAGTCGCCATTGGCGGCAACGCCGGTCCTGCAAGAGACAATCTGTACGCCGGACCACGATGTATCTGAGTTTGGCTGCTCTCCCGACAGCGGAAACGGCAGCTGCTTGCCTCCGCGGAGACAAGCGAGCAACCGTGTTTCCCCGGCAGTCAGTCGGCCGACAAGCTTCTGTTTCTTAAACAGCACCGTCTGCCATGAAACAGGGGAATATTTCCCATCCTCCGGCAAAGACGATGGCTCCGGCAGCAGCGGCAGCGCCTGATCCGCTTCGTCCGTCGCCCGGGTCACACGCAGCGAATCGCGGACGCTTCCCTGCCGTTCGACCACCTCCCGGCCAAGCAGCAGCGCCGCAGGATGCCGGACAAAGGACTCGGCTGCGCCTGCGGTAACAGCGAGAACAGGCCGCGTGCCCTCACGCAAGCCAAGTCGGCGCAGCTCGGCTACCCAGGAGGCGGGCAGCCCGTGGCGGGTGACCCAGCCTTCGCCAATCACGACGAGCCGGGGAGCTTGACGGCTGCGCCACGGCGCAGCCGCGTCGGCAAGCGAAACAAAGGAACGCGACTCAACGCCGCCACCCGCAGCCAGCGGCTGCAAGCCTGTGCCCGCGTGGTCTGCCGCTGTTCGCAGCGCGGTCACCCGGACCCCGCCCGCACCTTCGTCGATGCCTGCCATGACGAGGCCCGCTCCGGTGTACGATCCCGGCGCACCCTCCTTCGTTCCGCCAGCCGCGCAGCCGGTGCAGCCTAGCGCCAGCAGCAGCGCTGCCGTGAGTGCGTACCCGGCTCGCTCACATTTGGCCCGCCGCGCTGGCGAAGCTTTGATTTGTTCGTCGGTCGTCCACGGTTTGTCCATTCCGTATCTCCTTCGCTGCCTGAGCTGTCTGATTCCTCATGAATTCCTACTATTCCCATATCCCTTCGCTCTTATGCACACAGCTTTGCGCAGCAAAAAGCACCGTCCCGGTTATCGCCCGTAACGGTGCTTACTTGTTCAGCAGCTTGGCAGCTTCGACAGCCTGCCGGTTCCGCAGCCTATTGGGCTGCACGTACATACGTGTCATAACTTTGCCGCTCCACCCGCAGCGCCCGGCCTGCCTTGTGCAGCCAGATCAGATGGGCAAGCGTTTCCGCCAGCGCAAAACGCAGCTGATGGAAGCTGAGCTGCTCGCCAAACATCGCCCGGCATACCTGGTAGGCGGACTGCGGCTCCGCCAGCAGCGCCTCCATCGCGGCAAGCCGCTCGGCGTGATGCCCGATCAGCTCACGGGCGCGGTCCGCGAACCGCGCAAACGGCTCCCGATGCCCCGGATAAGCAAACCGGACCTCGTACCCGCTAACCGTCTCCAGACTGTCCAAATAGCTGGCCAGCGGATTGGCATCAATTTCATCCGTCAAATAGCTGACGTTAGGCGAAATTTGCGGCAGCACATGATCTCCGCAAAACATCACCTTCGTCTCCGGCTGGTACAAGCACAGATGACCGGCCGCATGGCCGGGCGTGTGGAGCGTCCGGTAGCTTCGGCTTCCCAGCGGCACATCCTCCCCCGCCTCCAGCAGCGTCACCTTCGGCTGCGGAGATACCGCCTCGACAAAGCCGTCCATATGCGCCCGCATCGGCGCTTCCAGCTCCTGCGGCAGCCCGTGCCGCCGGAACAAGGACAGCAGCCGCTCCGTCAGCGGCGTCGCCTCGCCCCAGAGCAGGCGAGCCTGCTCCAGCCCTGTACGCGACAACAGCACCGGCGCATTCGTCTGCTCCTGCAGCCAGCCCGCCAAGCCATAATGGTCCGGGTGGTGATGCGTCAGCACGATCCGCTCAATATGCCGGGGCTGCAGCTCCATCTCGCTGAAGACGTGCCTCCACACCTGCTCGGCTTCCGCCGTGTGCAGTCCGGGGTCGATCACCGTCCAGCCATCGGGTCCCTGCAGCACATACGCATTCACCCAGCGCAGCGCAAACGGCAGCGGCACCCGAACCTGAACTGCGTCCGGATGCCGGGTCATCGTCTCCAGCCGTCCCGGACGTCCCGCCGACCCGTTACTCATCTCCGGCTCCCCGCCGACCGACGAAAATCATCCGCTTCGATTCCGCAGCCGAATACGCCGAAGCATCATAGCCCCCGTACACCGCATCCACTGTCAGCCCGGCTTTGGCCAGCATCGCGCGGAAAGCATCGAGTTCAATCAGCTTTACTTGTTCATGGTACACCCGCTGCTCAGGCGAGCCGATCTCCTGCAGTACGATCGTTTTGCACACGTAACCGCGCTCGATCGTCCGTGTTTCCTCGATGCGCAGCCCCTCTTCGGTCCGCACGGAATGCGGCACCAGATAGCTGCGCACATATTGCGGATTCAGAAAGTCGATAATAAACCGGCCTTCGGTCCGCAGCAGCCGGCGAATTTCGCCGAGCACCCGCTCATGCTCCGCATCGTCGTCGAAATATCCGAAGGACGTGAACAAGTTGACCACCGCATCGAAAGGACCGTCCAGCGGAACCTCGCGCATATCGCCCTGCACCCAAACAACCTCGCCCTGCTCATCCTGCTTGCGCGCTTCGCGCAGCAGCACCTCCGACAAATCAACACCCGTCACATGAAACCCGAAATCCGTCAGTGCCATCGAATGGCGGCCCATGCCGCAGCACAGATCAAGCACCTCCGAGCCTTCAGCCAGCTCCAGCCATTCCATCATCCGTCTGACTTCCTCATACGCGCCTTGCAGATCGCGGTGCTTGTAGACGATCAGGTAATCGTCTCCGAAACTTTTCGTATACCAATCCGACATTCGTTCCCGGCTCCTTTTACTTAACGCAAACTATCCTTACATTCTACCAGATAGCGGAATGGAAAATCTATGGTGTCCCCTTGACAGGTGTAGTATAATGAATGCTTGAACATGCCCTTGCTGACGATGGAGGAATGGCTATGAGTCGAATACCTGCCGAGCAACGGATTAACGGACGCAAGGCTAAGGAAATATACGAGCATATTCGCAAGCACGGAACCGTATCGAAAATCGAGCTGCTTGAACGCAGCGGTCTGACGGGCAGCACCCTCACCCGCACGCTGGAGGAGCTGACCGGCCAAGGCTTGATCGCGGAGGCAGGGCTCGGTGAGTCCACAGGCGGACGCCGGCCGATTCTTTATACGATTAATTCCGATTATGCCTATGTGTTCGGACTGGATATATCCCGCATTTATTCCCGGCTGATGCTGTTTGACCTGCAGCTGAATCAGCTGGAAGCCAAACGCTGGACGATGAACGAGCGGATGACGCCGCAGACGCTGCTGGGCGAAATCGCCGCCGAAGCGGAGGCGATGCTCGCAAAACGCGGAATCGACAGCGCCCAGGTGCTTGGGATGGGCATCGGCGCTGTCGGGCCGCTGAACCGCAGCACCGGCATGCTGCTGGAGCCGCTGCACTTTCCAGCGCCCGGCTGGAGCCAGGTGCCGCTGACCGCTTGGCTGGAAGAACGGCTCGGCTTCCCCTGCATGCTGGATAACGGCGCCAACACGGCGTTGCTTGCCGAATCCTGGTCCGTGCGCGACCGGGATTACCGGCATCTGCTGTATGTGCATGTCGGCGTCGGCTTACGCTCGGCCATGATGACAGGCGGCCAGGTCGTCTACGGCGCGGTCGATATGGAAGGCTCGCTCGGCCAAATGATTATTCAGACCGACGGCCCACGGATGTGGGGGCAGGGCAACTTCGGCGCGCTGGAATCCTACGTCTCGCTGCATACGCTGGAGCAGCAAGCGCAAGCCCGGCTGAAGCAAGGGCGGGACAGCGTGCTGCTGCGTCTGGAGCCGGACCCGGAGCGAATTCAGTTCGCCCACCTGCAGCAGGCGCTGCTGGAGCAGGACCCGCTGACGGTTGAGCTGTTCACCCAGGCCGCGACGTATTTCGGAATCGGCCTGGCGAACCTGCTGAACATCCTGCACCCGGAAAAAGTCATTCTCGGCGGCGCGCTAATCAGCAGCCACCCCGTATTTTTCCATACGGCGACCCGGACCGCGATCCAGCGCGCCTATCATTACCCGCAGTATCAGGTCGTGTTCAGCCAAGGCTCGCTGGGCGAGGACGGGCTGGCGGCCGGGGCCGCCTTGCTGGTGATCAATCGGCTGACCAGCCTGTAGCTAGCCTGTAACCGGCCTATAGCATGCCGTCCGCACACAGGCAAAACCCCGATCCGGCGGCTCTGGCGAGCATGCTGCCTGATCGGGGCTGTTTGGGTTGATGCGGCTAGCAGACAGTCCGCCTGTGGCACAATGTCCCCTCACGGAGCCTATGCCTGCCCGGGCCGAGCGCTGCAGCGTTTTGGCTAGCAGCCTGATCCGGCGCCAAGCGCCAAGCTAAGCTGTCGCTTCGTCCTCCGCTGCTCCGGGACCGCTGTGCAGCTCCTGAAACAGCTGGACGAGCCGCCCGTGCTTGCGCAGCGACTTCTCATGAATAAGGTTCAGCTTGCCATTGTCCAGCACGCCGAACCGCTCGGCGAGCAGCCTGTTTTCCTGCGACCAGTCGAAGCCCTCGAAAATGCGCAGGCAAGCCGTCCAGTTCGGCGTATATTGCCCGTCTGTAAACAGGAAACGGTGCGCAAACAACGCAATGCTTTCCTGCATCGCCCGCGCCGACGAGCTGTATTGCGGCAGGCCCGGCTGCTCCGGCATCAGCGGCAGCAGCGCATTGTAGAACTGATGCAAGATCTCAACATAAGCGCCCGGGTCCTTGCGGATTTTGCGGGCAAGCTCGTAGGAGGGCTGCATTTTGCCGGAAAACAGCATCGTTGCGGTGGAATACAGCCAGCTGAACGAGGTGAAGTTTTTGTTATAAGCGGTCAGGTTGGCCCGGCGCTCCACGCCTGCTCCCTTGAGAAAAACATGGTGATCGACGACCTGCTGAATCACCAGATTAAGCGGGTCAATCGAATCGAAGGAATGACCCAGCTCCTTGCTGACCAGCTGCACCTTGGAATTGATGTCGCCGAACAGCTGCTTCTCCTCCTCCTCGCTCAGTCCGATATAAATTTGTGCGCCCAGCTCGCTTTCCATCAACTCCAGCCGCCGGCGCTCCAGCGCTTCCAGCTGACCCGTCAGCAGCTCCAGCTCCGTGGCGGCCTCGGCTTGCTCCGGCTCCTTGCGCAGCACGAGCTTCAAAGAGGTAAGCTTGCGCTCCAGCCGCCTCGTTTCCTTCAGCAGCTGTTCATTCACATACCCGAGCGCCAGCACCCGGTGCTGCCCGTCGAGAATGCTCAGCTTAGAGCCCGGACGCAGCGTAACGCCGTCTCCGGATTTCGCCAGACCGACCACGTCGCGCAGCGACAAAGTAATCGGTCCGAAAAACACGCGATCCAAATCCCGCTCCTGCAAATAATTCGCAATTTTCCGGCGCTGTCCGCCGCTTAGCTTGCGCTGCACCATCGGGTCAATCATCGTATAGTTCAGCAAATCCTGCACCTGAATCGGCACCGTAGCCAGCCCGTAGCGCTCGCAAAACGGGTGAATCGTCATCGTAAGCCGCAAGCCTTCCATCAGCCGACATCCTCCTTCGCGTCCAGCTCCTCCATCATCGCATCCAGCATCTCGGATTCCCGGATGAGGAACAGATGATGTTCTTCATAAAAGCCCTTCACATATTGATACGCCTTCATAATCCGCGAACGGCGCGGCAGCCTGTCCTTCTCATCGCCGCTGTAGATGGCGTTCCAGTCCAGATGAGGCAATATGTGCAGCGCATAATCCAGCGCATACTTGTTGAAACCGCCGCTTTTGGTCGCTTCGCTGTGGAAAAACATTGCCAGCGCAATTTGTAAATTTTCCGACCAGCACAGCTCGCCCTTCTCCGGCGTCGGAAGATGCCGCAGCAATCCAGCAAAGTAATGCTCGGCCACCTTCATCTGCTCCTCGACATCCTGATCCGCAAAGGAATAGCCGTTGCCCCGCGCAGCCGACTTGAGCCGTCCCTCCAGCAAGCCGATCAAAATTTCAATCAGCAGGTGATACGAAAATAAATATTCCGGCCCCTTGCCCCTCTCCGTATACATATCCACCGACAATTGCTTCATAATCGGCGATTCATGAACAAGCCGGGTCGCAAGCACATGGTAAAACCGCCGCTGCTCGCGCAGCACCGCCAGATTGCCGCCGATTTTACGGGGAAGCTTGTTGATATCGGAGAACAGCTGCCGTTCCTGACGCGCATGAATATCCAGATAAATCATCGTGGACATCGGGAATTGATACAGCTTGCTCAGCTTTTTGCCGATTTCCTCCATCCGCTCATCCTCACGGCGGTCCTTGGCTCGCGCCATCGCGCTTTGCAGCGTCTCCATCAGACGGCGGAAAGCCGCTAACCGGTGCTGCCCATCCACAACATACAGCTTCTCAATCGCCTGCAGCCGGTAAACGCCAGCCGACGCGTCGTATTCCCCCGCGCCCCGCGCAGACAAAATCAGCCCGGGAAAATAAATCCCTTGCCCGTGCTCCAGGTACAATTGGATATAATCCATCATCCGCGATAAATTTTGCGGCACTATCGCCCGCTGAACTTCCAGATCGACCTCATACATCGCAAACAGCTTGCTCATCGGCAGCGTGGCCGATAAGGTGGACTGGCCGAACGTTCTGGAGAGGGTTCCCGGAATTTCAATGAAGGACGAGGTCCTCTGAACTGCCAGCAATTCGGACAATGTTGAAATTTGATCCATCGTATATTCACTCCTTTTCCCTGTCAAACTAAACCTGTCTATCATTCAGTATGGACGCTATCTTCCAAAAACATTCAATTCTACCGGGGCGCTCCGCTATTTTTATGAACGCTTTCTTATGAAAAAGCTGCTTCATGCCGGGGTTGCGGTGGAGTGCCATGGCGCTTTCCTTTAGCAAGCCCCAGACCGAAATTGCGTACAACTTGTGAATTTCACCTGTTCCAGGCAAACCCGGCTTAAAAAATCGCGGGCAATGTTATATATTATTACATAAGGACTACTAGGCTCGCTGTAAGGAGAGAGGCTTCATGACTATCGGATTTCGTACACTTAAAACAGCCGTCGGCGTCAGCATCGCCATTTGGCTTGCCCAGGCCTTCTCCCTGAGCTTCTATGTATCGGCGGGCATTTTGACGCTGCTCTGCATCCAGAAAACCCGCAAACAGTCGATCGCCGCGATCTGGGAAAGATTTCTCGCCTGCCTCGTCGGCATCGCCTTGTCGGGAGCCATGTTTCATTTCTTCGGTCATCACCCGCTTATTTTCGTGCCGATGTATATGTTATTTATTCCGATCTGCGTCAAGCTGAAGCTGCAGGGCGGCATTGCCAGCAGTTCGGTCATCATCATGCATATTTTTATGAATGGCAGCCTTAGCACGGCCTTTCTGCTTAATGAGCTGGGTATTATTCTGATCGGCCTTGGCGTCGCGCTAGTCGTCAACGTGTACATGCCGGGCATCGACAAGCAGATTCAGCAATATAAGGAAGACATCAACCGCAACATGTCCATTGTGCTCAGCCAGTTTGCCCGCTATTTGATGGAAGGATACGGACTGTGGGACGGCAAGGAAATGCTGACGCTCGCGAAGCAGCTGGAGCAGGCAAGGCATTTGGCGATCCAGGAGGTTGAAAACAAGCTGACCCGCAGCGACAACCCGTTTTATTATTATTTCGAGCACAAGCAGCAGCAATTTCAAATTTTGGAGCGAATGCTGCTGCTTGTCTCCATGGTTGAATCGACGCTGGAGCAGGGCATCCGAATCGGCCGGCTGATGGATGAGCTGGGACGCGACCTCCAGACCGGCATCGCGCTCACGGATTACCAGGACAAGCTGAAAGCAATCCGCGACTATCACAAGCAGCTTCCGCTGCCGACGACCCGGGCGGAGTTTGAAAACCGGGCCAATTTATTTACACTCGCGAACGAGCTGGAAAAGTTCATCGAGAGTGCCTGAAATCGAGAACACAAAATGGCGGTGCGGGGATAACCTCCCAAGCACCGCCATTTCTTAGTTTCCGTATGTTATTAGATCAGCCCTGATGTTTGCAAAAGCCTCTGAATAGTAATTGCAACCTCAGCGCGGCTAATGAACGCCTTCGGCGCAAGCTCGTCTGTGCTTCGCCCAGATACGAGACCGGCCTGCACGCTGTCTGCAACGCCGCTTTGCGCCCAGTCGGATACATCTGTCGCGTCTCCATACGGACGAAGCACTGCTTCTTCCGATTGAGCGGTCAGTTTGGCTTTCAGTCCTGTAAGCTTCATCGCTCTGGAAAGAATCGTCATGGCCTGTTCCCGGGTAATCTTGTCGTTCGGCCGGAACGTGCCGTCCTTAAACCCGCTAATCAGTTGATAGGCATATGCCGTGTTGATCGCGCTGCTATACCAATCCGAAGTTCTCACATCGGAGAATGACATAGACGTATTTTCCGGTTTCAGTCCCAAGCCGCGTACAAGAATAGCTGCAAACTCGGCTCGGGTGATATCGCGGTCGGGTCTGAACTGACCGCCGCCCGTGCCATCCATGACCATCCGCGATCCCATGTCGTTAACAGCGGCTTTCGCCCAGTGGTTCGCGACATCCAGAAATTCGATCGGATGCCAGACGACCGTATATGTGCTGTTAGTCAAGCTATTGATTTTCGCGTAGTAGTTGCCTTCAATGAGAACGATTTTGGTCGGTACGTGGCGTACCGTTCCATCCTGCTCAACAACGACGCCAGTTGTAATCTTGCTCGGGTCAATTCCGTCCGGCAAAGCCACCATGCGTTCGACATAGACGTTAAATGCCGTGACCTCGACTGTTTTTCCGCCGTGCGTACCTGTTACTGAGAAGTCGAGCGCAGGCGCGACAACGGAAAACTCGCCCTTCGCCTCCATGCTCTCGACAATCTTTGCCATTGTGTCCGTCGGTTGCGCAACCGAGATTTTTAATTGAATGTCCTCCAGTTTCACGTTGCTGCCGAACTTGTCGGCTACTTCGTCAATGTTGATTTCCTTGGCTGGCAACGTGTAGGCTCCCTTGTCTGTCTGCAAAACTAGCGTCGCCGACAGATTCTCCATGTTCTTAACCATCTGACCGTTCAGTTCGCCAACAATGGCGTTCGACGCGGACTTGACCGGAATGGTGACGACTGCATGTACGCCCTCCGCTTCCAACTTCGCCTTCAGCTTGGCCGGATCAACGACAACTGTCGTCGTCTTGATGCCGCCTGATTCCGTTGTTTTTGCTTTGCCGGCATTTTCAACCTTGCCGTTAACCAGCACGTCGACTGTCTCTTCGTTCGGACTAGTCGATGCTCCACTCGTAGACTGAGACTCCGACTGTTCGGCGATCACGGTCGCTACGGTTTGACCAAACTTCACGACGCGGCCTTGCGCGTCTACCTCGGCGATGCCGATCTTGTCGCCGTTCGCCGCCGGGATCATGCTGTCGCTTGGTACGTTTAGATAACTGCTAAGCGTATCGCCGACATTCGGTACGTCTACCGTACCACTGCCGAAGTTGAAGTAGACCAGCCGATGTTCGCCGTCCGGAGCAGGCGTGATCGTTATTCCGGTTTTTCCATCATTTGCTGAGCCGCTCGGATCTCTTACGGTTACCGTCAAACCGCCCGCCGGAACGGGAGCATTCGTCGTGAAGATCAGCGCAGTAGACGGACCCGCCGGAACGGAGCCGCTGGCTGCCACCCGCACTTGAACCGTGTGCTCGCCGCTTAGCTGCGGCATGTTGAGTCCGTTATATCGGACATAAGGTCCGCCGTCAACTGAGAATTCCATCGTTGTGTCCAAACCGACAATCACATTGCTCGCATCATCTGCACTCACATTCGGAGCCGCTGGAATGGTTGCATCCGAGTCATGAACGGTTACTTGAGCGGGAATGGAGGCAAACGCCGTTTCCGTAGCGGCTACACGCACGTAATAGACGCCTGGCTCCAATCCGACAACCGACGTCCCGGTTATGCTCGTCCATGTTCCGGTATTTCCTTTTCTAAACTCCATGGCAAGATTTACGTTGAGAATCGAACCGTCATTAGCTCCGTTATAAGTGACATCCGTTACTGTAACATCGACCGGAGCTGCCGGGCGAGCCGGCAGGCTCAACGTCTGCGACGCGCTGTCGGCCGTCGACGTCCCGTTGCCCTTCTTCACTACGTTTACGGTTGCGCCCAGCCAGCTGCCGTCGATCGCCACTTTCCCGCTGCCGTCCGCCGTCACTGCTGTGCCGTTAATAGTGTATTGACCGTTCGGCTCCAATCCCGTCAGCTGTTCCGCCGCGTAGTCGATCCCCGCCGTCGGTGTCGTCTCCGCTGTCAGCGCCAAAGTAACCGTAATCGTCGCGATCCCTTTTTTGCCGTTGTCTACCGTTGATGTTGCCGTGATCGTATAATCGCCCGGCGCGGCATCGGCCGCAACGGTGACGTTCCCCGTGCCGCTCACCGCTACCTTGTTGCTAGCGTCACTGCTCGACCAATCGACCGTCGTCGCCGCTCCTCCCACCGCGTTTACCGTAGCGGTGAGTTGCCTGCTTCCGCCCTGCACGACGGTATCGGCACCCGGGCTGACGGTTACGCTGTTGACAGCGGGCGGTATTGGCGTAACGGTAATCGTCGCTGTTGCTTTCTTGCTGGAATCCGCCGTCGAGGTCGCCGTAATCGTATAATCGCCAATTGAGGCATCCGTCGCAACGGTTACGTTCCCGGCGCCGCTGACCGCCACCTTGTTGCTCGCGTCGCTACTCGTCCATGTGACCGTCGTCGCCGCTCCGCCTACCGCGTCAACCGCAGCCGTAAGCTGTGCGCTTCCGCCTTGCACGATGCTTTCGGTGCCGGGAGTGACGGTTACGCTGTTGATGGCTGGCGCTACCGTAACCGTAATCGTCGCCGTTCCTATTTTACCGTTATTCGCCGTTGATGTTGCCGTGATCGTATAATCGCCCGGCACGGCGCTCGCCGCCACGGTCACGTTACCCGAGCTATTCACCGCTACTTTATTGGTAATGTCGCTGCTTGTCCACGTGACCGTCGTCGCCGCTCCTCCCACCGCGTCGACCGAAGCCGTGAGCTGTTTGCGGCCGCCCTGCACGACGCTGGAGGTGCCAGGAGTGACGGTTACGCTGTTGACCGCAGGCGCTGCGACGACGGTAATCGCCGTCGTCCCTTTTTTGCCGCTGTCCACTGTTGATGTTGCCGTGATCGTATAAGTTCCCGGCAAGGCGTCCGACGCTACGGTCACGTTACCCGCACTGTTCACCGTCACCTTATTGGTAACGTCGCTGCTTGTCCAATGGACCGTCTTTGCCGTTCCTTCCACCGCGTCTACTATAGCATTGAACTGCCTGCTTCCACCTTGTGTAAGGTTAGCTCTAATCGGGCTTACCAACACGCTGTTGACGGTAGGGAGCGTGACGGTAATCGTCGCTGTTCCTATTTTGCTGTTATTGAACGTAGATGTCGCCGTGATCGTATAATCGCCCGGCACGGCGTCCGCCGCAACACTTACGTTACCGGTGCTGCTCACCGCCACCTTATTGCTAAGATCACTGCTTGTCCACATGACCGTCTCCGCCGCTCCTCCTTGCGCATCTACCGTAGCTTGAAGCTGCTTGCTTCCGCCTTGCGCTAGGCTAACGGAACTCGGAGTCACCGTCACACTATTGACAGCTGGAGGCGGCAACATGGCTACTCGAACTTGTTCAATCGTACTGTTCTGCTCCTGCCACGCTACAAATATCGCATTGTTTAGCGAGGTTACGGCAGGATAAAAAGCAGCTTTCGAAGCATCTACGATAAAACCGTTTAAGCCGACCTCTGCGCTCGTCCAATCCAATCCGGCATACTTCTTCGCGCGAATTTTAAAGACGGGCCTGGCACCGCCTAAGCCCGTATATTCTGACCACACTGCATAGACTTCATGATTAACGACCGCTAAATTAACGTAGTTGCCTCGTAAACCGGGAACTACGTTAATTCCATACTTCCCGTTGCCGTCAATGCTTGTCCAGCCGTTACCGTCGTATTTCTTTACCCGAATTTGGTCGTCCGTCGTCGAATCGACCGGTTCAAACCAAGCTACGTACAGGGCGCCGTCGGCCGCAGCCAACGACGGGTAATACGCGTGTTTCCCGCTAACCATATTTAACCCGTTCGCGCCGACGTCGATCGTCGCCCAGCTTGTCCCGTTGTACTTTTTAGCCCTAAGCTGGTAAATGCCCCCGTTCAGCTCCGACCACACCGCGAACAATTCATTCCCCAGTACCGCTAATGCCGGAAAAGACGCCCCATTTTGAGTCGGATCTATATTTAATCCATTCGGGCCTCCGTCAACGCTCGTCCACTCCGTGCCGTTATACATCTTGACATAAATTTTACCTACTTCAGACCACGTCGCATACAAAGCATTATTGTATTCAACCAGAACAGGGAAGTTAGCATCCTTCGTCGCATCAAAGTTAATTGAGGTCGAGCTTCCTTCCGCGCTTGTCCAGCTTGAGCCGCCATTATATTTCTTGACCCGGATTTGACCTTGAGACGATGTAACCTCTTCGACCCATGCGACATACAAGGCGCCGTTGGATACTGCCATCGTCGGTCTCGTTCCCGATTTTCCCGGATTCATGTTGATGCCGTTCGGACCGTTGCCGTCGACGCTCGCCCAGCCAGTGCCGTTATATTTCTTGACCCTGATCTGATTTGCGGTTACGCCCGGAACAACTTTTTCTTGCCATGCGAGATAAACTTCGCCGTTCAATACGGCCATGACTGGATACTCCGCCCGATTGGTGGAATTTATGTTAAGGCCGTTGGGTCCGCCGCCGTCAATCATCGACCAGCCCCCCGCTGCCGCAGCCTTGTCACCCCCGCTTGAAAAAAACGCTATCCAAAGGATAACGGCGAGTAATAGATAGGCTGTTTGTCTGAATCGATCGTTTTTCTTGTCCATTCTTCGATTCATATTCGGAATCAATCTGCATCTTCCTCTCCTGATCGTCGTCCTTCCTCAAGTCCGGCGTGATCGTCTCCGTTCCTTATTTAGCCACTGTTCATCGCTAACTTTGCTGTGATGGTATAAGCGCCAGGACCGGCATCCGCCGCTACGGACATAGCCACTCCATTATAGCCAGAGCGATGTTGCAAAATTGTTGCAAAACAAAAAAGGAACCCGTTTCAGAGAACAGGCTCCTTCATGCAAAACAGTTCAACTTGTTAAGGTGCGAAGCAATGCGGTCAGCGGGTCCCCCGGCAACACCCCTAGCTCGGTATGGATCAACTCGGCGTATGCATCATAGTAGGCGAACGCGCGCTGGGAACCGCCGATGTGATGGTGCAGCTTCAGCGCTGCTTCCCGCAGCGATTCGTCGTAAGGGTCGTGTTTGATCATCAGATCGGCCAGCTGCAGCGCCTTGAGCGGCTCCGTATCGGCTTTCTCGTAATACAAGAGCAGCTTCTTCCCTAGATGCAGGAAATACTGGCGATACTGCTTGCGGTAAGGCTCACACCAGGCGCTGTCGAACTCTTGCAGGAACGGTCGGCTGCAGCGGTGAACGAGCTGCTCGACCTGAGCCAAATTACTCGGATCCGGCTCCGAGGCGTGCAGCGCGAAAAATTCCAATTCCACCGCGTCCACAATTGGCGCATCATTGGACAAGACTAGCCTGTAGCCATTCCTGACAGAAGCCAGCGCAATCACCGAGCCGCAGTCTCTTAACGTTTTGTTAATTCTGCTAACCGTGCTTCGAAGGTTGATGCCTGCCTTCTCCGCATTCTGGGCCGGCCAAAGCGCCTCGGACAGTTCCCACTTGCTGACCTCCTTCTCCAAGGGCTGCAGCAGCATATAAGCGAACAACTCCGCGCACTTGGATGTAACCCAGCGAACAGGCTCCAGGCCAGCATCCAAATGCAGCGCGAACTTGCCGAACAGCGTGGCGACAACCGCCCGTTGTCCGCCGTTGCTGCCCACGACGTCCCCGCGATGCTGCCGTCTTTTGCCGACGCGTTCCAGCGAACGCTGCAAATCCTCTTCCATCACCGGCTTCAGCAAATAGTCGAGCGCATTCACCCGGAACGCGTCAACCGCGTATTGATTGTAAGCGGTAATGAACACGATCTCCATGTCGAGCTTGTCCGCATATACCTGCTCCGCAATCTCCAGTCCGTTCAACTCCGGCATTTCGATATCAAGAAACAGCACATCGGGCTCCAGCGCTTTCGCCATACCGAGCGCCTCGTGAGGATTCACGCAGCGGCCCAGAACCTTCACTCCGGCATTGACCAACATTCTGTCGATTTGCTCTGCAACCAACTGCTCGTCGTCTACGACAATGGCTCTCATCTTATCCTGCTTTGCCCACCTCTCTGTCAGGGTTCGGCTACTCTCGTGCGGGAAGGAATCAGGAAGGCGACGGTTGTGCCCTTGTCCTGCAAGCTCTCAATCCGCAAGCCTTGTCCGAATTCATTTATCAGCCGCTTATGTACGTTGATCAGTCCGATGCTTCCCTCAAGCCGCTCCCGCTTAAAAATTCGATCCAACTGCTCCTCGGTCATGCCGACCCCATCGTCCTGAACCGTGATCCGCAAGCCCTGCGATTCCAGCTTCGCCTGAATGACCACTGTGCCTCCCGACAATCGTTTCATGATGCCGTGGCGAATCGCATTTTCGACCAATGGCTGCAGGATCAACACCGGAATCAACGTCTCCATTGAAGCCTCCACATCCCATTTCACATTCAGGCGTTCGCCAAAACGGGCCTGCTCCAGCTCAATGTAGGATTTGGTTAGAGACAACTCCCGCTTCAAACTAACCTTGGCATGACGAGGATCAAGATCAAAGCTAAGCCGCAAATAGTTGCTGAATTCGCCAAGCAGCTTGCCTGCCCGCGCGCCGTCGCTGTAGCATAACGAGATAATGCCGCTCAAGGCATTGTAGACAAAATGCGGCTTGATCTGCGATTGCAGAAACAGCGTCTCCATGCGAAGGGCCTGCTCAACTGCTTCTCTCAGTTGCAGCAGCGTTTCCACCCGGGCCAGCAGTTCCTTGCCGTTGAACGGCTTCACCATAAAATCGTTGGCTCCCGCCTCAAGGCCCATCGCGATGTCGGCCGGCGAGCTGCGTACCGTCAGCAGCAACACAGGCAGCTTGTAGAGCGGGCTTTCCTCCCGAATACGCCTGCACACTTCATACCCGGAGAGCTCCGGCATCATCACGTCAAGCAGAACAAGCGACAGAGCACCGCGATACTGCTTGATTAGCTTGAGTGCGTCCGCTCCATTATACGCCACGAAAACCTGATAGCGGCTGTGCGCAAACAACTCCTGCAGCACCTTAATGTTGGTGGGGTCGTCATCTACCAGCAATAGCTTCACCTCGCCGGTTCGCTCCGCCGCATACGGCGATGTTTCCTCCGGCGTCAGCGAGCTTGCGCCGGGCAACGGCTGCGGCTCCGGAGCGACAGCGGTTTCCGTCTGGGCGGCCCCAAGCCGCCTCTGCATTGCCGTCGCCTCCGGCAGCCGCAGTTCGAACACGGAACCTTTTCCCTGCTCCGACCAGCTCAGCTCCAGATCACCGCCCATTTGCAACGCAAGCGCCTTCGATATGTTCAGACCGAGACCGGAAGATTGAAACGCCGAAACCGCAGGTTCTCCGCCACCTTCGTGCAAATCAACTTTGAAAAGCCCGCGTCGCCGCTCCTCGCTCATCCCGGCTCCCGTGTCCGCAAATGTCAGACACAGCCAGCCTTCTCGCGACTCTGCGGCCACCGCCACGCTTCCCTGTTCCGTAAATTTCAACGCATTGCCGACCAGGTTCACGAGAATTTGCTTCAGACGGTTTTCGTCGGTGAACAGATAAAAGGTTCCCGGAGGCACCTGATTGACCAGCCGCACCCGATCATTCCTGCGTAAAAATTTCAGCACTTCGAGTGTAGCCTGCACCGTGCCGCTGACATCGAAGAACCGATTGTGAAACGTCAGGCTTCCGCGCTGCAAGCTCTGAAAATCGATAATATCGTTAACCAGCGTGGACAAGCGGGTCGCCTGGCCAATGATATAGATCAGATTCTCACGATGCCTCTGCGTCATCTCTTCGCTGCTCTGGTCGATAACCACTTGAGCCAGATTGATAATCCCGTGCAGCGGCGTCTTGAACTCGTGGGACGTATGGATGAGAAACTCGTCTTTTTGACGATCGTACGCAATTAGTTGTTCGGCCAATCGCTCGTTTCGCAAGAACGCCTCGCGAACCCGGTCCGACATGAGGAACGATTGCGATAGAACGAGAAGCAGCGGCGTTACGATCATGTAATACGGGTTATCTAGCGCCAGCTGATAGCGTGTCTGGGCATACACCCAACTAATGACAAGGAAAAATAAACCGAGAAAAATATAGTAAACTTGAACCCCGCCATTCCGATAACGGAAAATCCAACGAATCATGAAAGCGAAAGCAACGATTTGCAGAACGATCCCGAGCCAAAGAATATCGACCAAAAATACGTTCGGCATCCCGACCAATGAGATCAGATATACATAAGAGACCCATCTCAGCCACTTAACTTCCACGCTTCCCTTAAGATCCAGGTACAAATAGACATAGAGAGTAAACGAGAAGACGGAAACGTAAGGATAAAAAGCATTTTCTGCAAGAATAGGAAGGACATCGACGGGAACAGGGTTGCCATGACGATTTCATTATCCATGCTGAAAAACAACCCTAATGACAAACAGAACAAGCTGAAAAAGGCGAGATAGGGCTCCTTCCCCCATTGCTTGAACGTACCTGCGAAATAAATCCCGAATACCAGCATCGTGGTGATGACAATCATATCCGCCAGACGGGCATTATCGCGCCTGGCCAATACATCATCTGTTAAGCCGAATTCCGGTGCTTGAACCAATCCGCCTTTTAGATAGCGGTAGCTGGCTATCTGAACGATGATATCAATGGTGTCGGTTTCCGCTTTGATCGTACCGAAAAACGGAAGGTTGCTAGGCACGAAACGATCTGCCGACAAATCCGGTTTTCCGGTACCGCCGAGATCCGAGCCATCCATATAGATGTGGCTGGACATGCGAATCTTTTTGCCTCTAAGGCTATAAAAATCCAGATCGCCAACCGCTATTCGCAGACGGTACGTACCCGCACCATACCCGCTGCCGGAAGAAACGACACTCCCCCAACCTCCAGGAACATGAACGATTCGGCGCTCCGTTTCCAGTGACCTGCCACTGGCGTGAAAATCTTGCGGAGTCAGCAGCTTGTTCTCATAAAATTCCCACTCTCCCCGCAACGGCACAATCCCTTGCTTTGCAAAATTCCATTGTCTGGCGTCCAGCACTCCTCCGCGTGCTTCCGGGTACTGAAACGTAGGATTTAGCCATCCATAGATAAATAGTGATGTAACGACGATAAAAACAACAAGCATGCCGATCAGTACCGTCAATTGTTTTCCCATTGTACCCGTTTCCCGCACCGTCTTCATATCCACACCCAATAATCTATCGTGTATAGCTTTGTTCGACAAAATATGACTCATATCCTTTTTCCAGACCTTAAAAGGCTGCAAGATTCGAGCATGAATGAGTCGCTGACGATATGGGAATCGCCTCTTCATGTACGCTTTGAACGATTAGGATATAATGGAGATTGGGATCGCCATGAAAGGAGTACTTCATGCTTATTCAAAAATTTACCCCTTCACTCATTTTGCAGCCCTATATCGAAGGCATTTTGGTACAAGAGGATTGGAATGCGGTGAATTTTTCCAATCGGAATCCGGTCAAAGTATTGCCCAGCACGATGACGATCATCGGCATACAGTACGGAGAGCCGATGAAATTACTGGAGAATCAACAGGCTGTCCCCTTGGGATCCAGCGGTATCACTGGCCTACATGCTAAAGTAAAGGAATACATCGGCACTGGCGCAATAGGGACCGTTATCATATCGTTCAAGCCCGGAGGCTTGTCCCGGTTTACCCGGTATCCGCTTCACGAATTTCAGAATGCGGATGTGCCGCTGGAGCTTGTTTTCCCCCGGCAAAGCGTCAGGGAGATGGAAGAGAAGTTGGCCGCTTCGTCCGACGCGGGTGAACGGATTGCCATCGTGCAGCAATTTTTGCTGTCAGCGCTGCGGCATCAGGAGGACGAGCAATTGGTTCAGGCGGCAGCACATGCGATCCTGCAGCGGCGCGGCGCGATGTCGATTGAGCGGTTGGCCGCGCAGCTTTATGTGAGCAAACGCACGCTGGAACGCCGCTTCAATGCCTTGATTGGCGCGTCTCCCAAACAATTCGCGGGCGTTGTCCGTTTCCAGCAAACGATTCGGCTGCGCAACGCTGGCTGCGATTATCTGGATATCGTTCACGCTTGCGGTTACACGGACCATGCTCATTTGGCCAAAGACTTTAAGTCGTTCGCCGGAGTAAGTCCCGAGCAATTTTTCCACAGAGAGGTTCAACCCGAATTGAAGCGATTCTTCCATGGGAATGAAACATCCTCCAGCTCCGGCGAACACTTGTATTATTGAATTCTTAGACAAACACGTGCCCTCCGCTGCAGCGGACAGGCTTCTTGTTATGCTGAACAAGGTTGTCGCATTTTTACAATGAGCGGTTCGAGGGGAATGATACACTTTAGTTGTCAATCGAACCTCAAACAAAGGAGTTGCTTCAACCATGTCCCATCCCGAAACGTTGCCTATAGGCAAAAAGTTTCCGTTTGAATCGCACTATATGACGGTAAACAAGGGCCAACTGCATTATATTGATGTTGGAAACGGCGACCCGATCGTGTTCCTTCACGGCAATCCCACCTGGACCTACACGTTCCGCAATATCATTCCTTACGCTCAAACCTCCCACCGCTGCGTTGCGGTCGATCTGATCGGGATGGGCCACTCCAGTAAACCGGATATCGGTTACACCTATCTAGAGCATGTCGATTATGTGACCCGCTTCATCGAACAACTGGAGCTCGACAATATTACGCTGGTTGCTCATGACTGGGGTTCGGCTATCGGCTTGCAATACGCGATGAATCATCCGGATAAGGTCAAAGCCGTTGCTCTGCTCGAACCGCAAGCGTTGTATCCGAATGCAGCCTGGTCCGACTTCTCACCGCCAGAAGCCCATTCCTTGTTTCGGAAACTGCGAGATCCAGAGGAAGGGTGGCCGTACATGCGAGACAACAGCGTGTTCATTGAAGGCATGACAAATACGATCATTAACCGGCCGATCAGCCCGGAGGAGCATGAGCGCTACCGGGAGCCCTTTCTCAAGCCGGAGGACAGGAAACCGATGTGGGTGTTCCCTAACCAAATTCCGATTGAAGGCCAACCAACCGAAGTCGTGGAGGCTGTGAATGCACGCAATGCGTGGTTTACTTCTTCTCCAATCCCGAAGTTGCTGTTCTACGCAACCCCCGGCTGCACGGTACGTGAACCGCAGCTCGCATGGTGCCGGAAGCATTTGCTCAACCTGAGCCTGTTCGATATCGGCAACGGCTTCCACCATCTGGCTGAGGAAAATCCACACGCAATCGGACAGGAATTGCAACGTTGGCTGCAGCAAGTGAACGAAATTGACCATTTGAAAGGAGCAAACATGTAGGCCCAAATGAATGATTTTATAGCCGAGTGGAAACAAGAAACGGAGCTAACTACGCGCGTGTTTCACCACTTGACGGACAAATCGCTTTGAGCAGCCCGTTGCAGACAGCTTCCGCACACTGGGACGCATCGCCTGGAGCATCGTATGCAGCCTACAAGAAACACTGTCGCTCCCCGGATTGAGCACTACAAGAAAGCTAAAAATCGCTCGTCATATCTACCCATTTCAAATCCAGAACAACCGAAACTTTAATCGTATTTCGCAGCACCTTATTTTTATAGTCGCTCTCATTCAGTGCAAAGGAGAAATACTTCGCCGAGTACTGATAACTATAGACTTCTAGGTATCGACTCGACATATCCCCACCACGCACTCCACATGCATCGTATCCATATCCGTATCGTTATGCCCTTTTATCACGTGCCTGTTCCGTTTCCGGCAGGCTGGGGCAGCTGGCACGGACACGGACCGTGGTATGGCCCTGGACCGGGAGGGCCAGGACCCGGCGGACCCGGGCCTGAGCCAGGTGGAATCGGCGGGCCTGGGCATCATCGCGAAGCGAAGGCTTGAGTAGGGGAGCAAGCCTTCTGGCGCGGCAGCCATTGAGCGCTCAATGGCGTGACGGCGCAAGCGGCATAGCCGCGAGGCTTGCGTGTCCTGCTGCGGCTTCTCCCGCTGGCAACAGCAACCAGCCGTCCGAAAATCCGGACGGCTGGTTGCGCTGGTATTTTGGCCTCGGCCAGACCAATTGTATAAGCTGCGTCAAATCGGCCGCGGCTTGTTGCAGCACAGCTGGCTCGTGAAAACGCTCGGTGTGCGCGAGCCTGCTTACTTGATCACCTTCTGCAAAACATCATCAATCATCATCGTGTTGGCAATGGTTCCGGAGTACAGCCAGCTTTTTTCCAGACCGAATTCATAAATCTGCCCTTTGCTGACCGCAGGAATGCTTTTCCACAACGGTCTTTGCAGCTCCTCGGAGGCATCCTTCCCATTGCTGTTTACGAGAAACATGTAATCGACATCCATCTCCGCGAGCTTTTCCAGTGAAATCGAAATCCAGTTGTTTTTGCTCGATGCGGAAGCTTCCTTCACCGCCGCCGGCACGCTGAAGCCCAGGTCCTTGTACAATACGTCGCCGCTGGACATTTTTTCATTGACGACATAGAAATTTTTCTTGCTGTGCCAGATCGCAACCGCTGACTTGGTTCCAATCGTTTGCTGCAGCTTGGCCTTGGCCGCCTTCACCTTTGCTTCGTACGCGTCCAGCGCCTGCTGCGCTTCCGCAGACTTATTCAGCACTTTGCCGATCTCCAGCAGCTCCTGGCGCCAGTCATTATTTTTGTCCATTCCAACCGTATACGTCGGGGCGATTTTCGCATACTGGGCATATTTGTCCCCAGCCACCGTCTCTGCGGAATCAATCAGCAACAGGTCGGGCTGAAAGCTGGTGACGACCTCAAGCGGCAGATCCGATGGGATGGTCGGGACATCCTTCAACGCATCCTGCAAATAAAACTGAACATTGGTCTGCTTGACCGACCATTGGGCCACCGGCTTGATGCCGAGCGCCACGAGATGATCCTCCAAATAAGAGCCGATAATGCGCTGCGGCTTGGCCGGTACCTTCACTTCATTGCCCAGACTGTCCTTGAGTACCCGCTCGGCTGCTGCGGTCTCCGTTTTTTGATCGACGGCCGGTGCGCCTGGAACAGCATTCGGACTGGAGCCGCAGGCGCTCAGCAGCAAGGCGAAGCTCAGCAGCAAAGAGATCACGGTCAATCGTTTCGTTTGGCGATTCATTGTATTTACCCCTTCACGCAATTGTTGATAATGATTATCATCACCGTATTTAGTATAGGGGCGCAATCTCCGCGCAGCAATGGACGATGCAGACACCGCTAATGAACGATATGGACGAGTTGTGAGTTCCGCCTGCTGCTTGTAAACAACGGGCGTAACGCCAGTCAGCTTCTTAAACATGCGGCTAAAATAATAACGGTCCTGAAAACCAACCTCGATCGCTACCTGATGCAGCGAAGCATCTGTATCCCGCAGCAGCTCCTTGGCCCGGTTGACGCGCTGCCGAATGACGTAATCAATCGGGCTGCAGCCGGTGCGACTCTTGAACAACCGCGATAAATGGCGGGGGCTGCAATCCAGCAGCTCGGCCAAGCCTTCTAGCGTCACCTGCTCCGCGTAATGCTCCTCCACATACCGGACCGCCTGCGCCGCCAAATCCGCCTTCAGCATCGGCACGCCCTGATCAGCCAGCTGACGCATCAGCTCATAGACGAACTGGTGAAACAACGACTTGGCATGCAGCCGCTCCAGACTGCCCGACCGCTGCCAATCGCGCTCCAGCAAGCCGAGCTGACGAGCCAGCGACAGCGGATGCTGCGGGGCGAAGCCATATTGACTTTGGAACGGGTTGCACCGCTCCAGCATCCGTTGAAGCTCCGGCACACGCAGCGGCGGCAACACCGCTTTGTAAAACAACATATAATAGTCAAACGGCTCCGCCGTTACCTTGATTTCCAGAAAGGCTCCCTTGCCTGCATGCATAATATGAAACTTCTCGGCTGAATAGATAAGACCGTCAAGCGTCACCTCCGCCGCCCCTCGAATCACCACCAAAAACACGCTGGCCGGCACACGGTACGCTTGCAACCGCTCGTCCTGCTGCAGGCGTGCCTTCCGGACATCCAGGATCGTCTGCGAAGCGTACGTCCACAAGCGAACATGCTCATCCAGATTAAACGAATTGCTCATAGGCAGGTCCCCTTTCCTTGTGTAGCCTGCTGCTGTGCCATTTTGTTGAGAATAATTATCATTCATTTAGTGTAATGGAAATACGGGGTGGGTTCAAGGGGGGCGGGGCCTTACTTGCTTTCATCGTCCATCTGAAAATATGTTAAAACGCCGCTACTCATTGTTCTTCCAACGTTTATGCTATAATAAAATCAAATGACCAAGCGAGGTGAGGCTGATGAAATGGGAACAAATTATGGAACAACACCCGAGCTGCTTTGTATTGGTGGAAGCATTAAAAGCCAAGTCAAGCAATCAGTTACGCCATCTTGAGGACATGACCGTTATTCAAAATTACGATAATCCGCAAGAAGCCTGGAGCGGATACAAGCACTTTCACAAGTTATACCCGTCACGAGAACTATACGTATTCCATACTAGCCGAACCGATGTTGAGGTCGTGGAAGAAATATTCTCAGGTGTGCGGCAACACACATGAACATACATCTCCACAATGGATTGCCAATTGTCTCCTTAACTTTAATTCATAACGACCAGACCATTCAACTTTCGAATGTATTATTCGATACAGGATGTGCCGCGACCATATTTGATACGGATTTACTTACCCATATTGGCATCTATATTGATTTCATTCATGGAAAAGCGAAACGAATGTATGGGATTGGCGGAACAAGTGAAATCTGTTATGAACAGGTCATCCCTCTTTTGAAGATTGAAGCTGTCCAATTGGGCTAGAAGCTATACCCTTGAACTTCCTGCGGGCCGAGCCTTTTCCCGAGGGAGCGTGACGGTAATGAAGCCTTTTAGAAGTAATCGCAGTCGAGCCAGTATTCGACATCACAGGAAGCGGGTCATTCAACGTAAAAAACGATTAGCCAATCAGTGGGGATGGTTCGTCAAATATGACGGCATCTTCGCCAAAGGAAAGATTCATTGTTCCTGCTGGTGGTGTTCCAAAAAGACCCGTCGGCTTGGCTATCCAAAACCAGAGCTTGCAAGAATTGCAGACTGCAAGGATCAGCTCCAAGACTCCGACGAATAAGTACCACAAACAAGCGATGCCTAAAATTAGCATTCCACATCTCCTTGGAAATATAGTTGCGAACCTGCACCCCGCCCACAAACCCAAAAACCCTCTCCCGACGCTTCGGAAGAAGCGTAAAAAGAGGGCTGGATCGGTTCGTCTTGCCAAGCGAAACACTCAAATCGTCAGTTCCCCAAGTTTGATCAGCTCTACTACCGCTTGAGAACGTCCCTTTACGTTAAGCTTTTGCATAACGTTGGAGATATGGTTGCGAACGGTCTTTTCGCTAATAAATAGCTGCTGCGCAATGTCTTTGGTTGTCTTGTCCTGCACAAGCAATTCAAATACTTCGCGCTCGCGGTTCGTCAGCAAAAACTTGCTTTTGTGATCGTTGCCCATCAAAGTGTCACCCCTCCTTGCCGGGTTTTTGTATCAATACAAGGTCTAGGGATACAGTCAAATCCAGTGTATGATGGACACTGTACTCTGGTGCCGCTCCGGGCCAAAAATAGGCGGGACAATGCGAGGCAACATCACAGCAGCAAACGGCGCCCGGTAAAGCATCGCGCTGACGCTGTCCAAACCCAAAAGGCCTGTATCCGGACAGGCTCTTGCGAACCCCTTGCCAGACACAGGCTTATGCTTTAACTGGCTTTCACGGGCAATGCTTCCGCATCCTGCTTACGCTTGCCCGTGGGACTGGCCTCCGACAACAGCGGTACAAAATTTGCAGCGTGTCGCCTTGAGCGGAATTTCGGACAAACATTCCGGGCATTCCTTAACCTCCGGCTTCGGCGCTGGCTTGGCCTCTTCTTTTTTGCGCAGACGGTTCATTTGCTTGACAACCATAAAGATGACAAACGCGATAATGAGAAAGTCGATCAGCGTACTGACAAATTGTCCGTAATTAAGCGTTACCGCTCCAGCCGCCTTGGCCTCCTCCATCGTCTTGTAGGAATGGCCGTCCAGACTGACGAACAGCTCCTTAAACGGCACCTTGCCCAGCAGCAGCCCGACCGGCGGCATAATGATATCGTTAACGATGGATGTGACCACTTTGCCGAAGGCCCCGCCAATAATGACCCCGATGGCCAGATCGACCATGTTTCCCTTCATCGAAAACTCTTTGAATTCCTTCCACAGCTTCGAATTCAACACCCGGATTCCCCCTGATCGCCATAAGTCGGTTCTTGTCGATCATTGTACACCAAACAAGCCCGAGGCAAAAGAGCCTTTTTGCCCGGACTTGCTTGCTGCGAGGACGGCCGCTTATTTCCCGATAAATTGCTGGGTGAACATTTTACCGCATGGGCCTCCATCCACGATGCCGATGCCGATATGGGTGTAGTCCTGGCTCAGGATATTCGCCCTGTGGCCCGGAGAATCCATCAGCGCCTGATGCGCGGCCTGGACACCCTGGTTGCAGGCGATGTTTTCGCCCGCCGTCCGGTAGCTGATGCCGAATTGCTTCATCATATCGAACGGCGAGCCGTACGTTGGCGACTGGTGGGAGAAGTAGCCTTTGTCGGCCATATCCTGGCTTTTGAGCCTTGCGACCTTGGATAATTCAGCATCCGCGGCAAGCGGCGGCAGCCCTGCGGCAGCTCTCGCCTGGTTGACCAGCTCCAGCATCTGCTGCTCCTCAGCCGATAGCCCGGAAGGCGCAGGCTGCGGCACGTTCGGCTCCGGCGTCGGTTCCGGCGCTGGGGCAGGTGTCGGCGCAGGAGCCGGCTGCTTCGGAATTTTCGCCTGGGCGTAAGCCCACAAAATCGACTCCAGAGTCTTGTCATCGACAGCGCCTGTTACAGGCAGGCCGTAAGCCTTCTGAAACAGCTTCACCCCGTTTTCCGTCTCGGGGCCGTAGTAGCCGGTAATGTTGCCCGGCAAATAACCGAGCGACTTGAGCATCCCTTGAACCGCATAAACGTCCGGACCTTGACTTCCTTTGCCGAAAGCAAACACGCTTCCCGCCATGGACAAGCTAAGCAGCAGTACGATCAGCAGTGCAGCAAGCTGTTTTTTCAAACGCGACGAATTCACCATGTACCGAAATTCCTCCTGATGTCCTGAATTCTGGCGAATGGCCTGACAGCCATCTCTTCTTCCAGCATCCCCGTTTCCCGGTGAAATTATGAAACGCCGCCGCTAAACGGCAAAAAGGACCCCGGCTCCCACGGAGCCGCTCCTCAAAGGTTAGATCAATCCAACCCTTGGGATGCAGCTCACTCCAGATGGGAAAGCCTGAGGTCCTGCTGTTAGGGAAACCGAATGCCTGTAGCGTTAATTATTGCTTCCTCCGGCTGAGCGAAATCAACAGCGCGACGCAGCCGAGCACAATGCCCGCAATCGACAAATACAACGATGCGCTTGAAGTCGCAGGAGCTGCTGCGGCCGGCTCAGATGCCGCCTTAGCGCCTGCAGCTGGGGCCGCGGCCGTATGGCCGTGGCTGTCCGTCGCCGCGTCAGCTGACTTAGGGTTGACCTTCGTCACGGACGCCGGTTTATCCGAGCCGGCTGCGCCTACCCACTCCACGACCGAATTGTCGTTATACGTTTGGTAGGCTTTCCAGGTAATCGCAGTCGCGGTATCAGCCACTTTGCCCTGCATATAAAATTCGGTGAACTCGGTCGCTCCGAGTCCTTCACCGGTTGCAGTCCAAATGACGCCGGAAATTTTATCGCCTTCCTTGGTCAGCTCGTATTTCCAGCCTGGCTTGGGCTCAAAGCGGGAAACAGTCACCGAATCCAGCGGGAATTTCACCTCGACCTTGATTGTCGGAATGGTTTTCTCGTTCGGCACGCGAAGGGTAAACTTCTCATAGCTGCCTTGTGTGGACTCGGCCGGCTGCACGGTTACGTGAGCGCTTGCTACTCCAGACAACAGCAGCGACAGAAACAGGACAAGCACAAATGTCCCATAAGCAGGTTTCATCATCTTCATTTTTCGTAAATAGCCCCTTCCTGATCTACAGCGGTCAGTATTTCCATTTCTAATGTACCGCAAACGACAGCAGGAGGACATGACTCGACTGGGCTATTTTTCCGACGGTTTTTGGACATTTTGTGTCAAGCCATGGCGTACCGCATAAGCCGTGAGCTGAACCCGGTTATCCAGCGACAGCTTGCCCAGTATGTTTTTGATATGATTTTTAACCGTATTTTCGGTAATGATCAGCGCAACGGCAATTTGGCGGTTGCTTTGGCCGGCGGCTACATGGCTGAGAATTTCGTGCTCGCGCTGTGACAGCGTGCTTGGCGCAACGTCGTTCTCCCCGCCCCCTCCCGCGCTGCGGAAAGACTGGAACAGCCGGTCCGCCATCCCGCGCGATATTTCGCTGTTCTCGTCCAGCAAGCCGCGCAGGTAGTGAATCCAGTCCTCAGGGTTCATGTTTTTAAGCAAGTACCCTTGAGCCCCGTGCCGAACGGCGGTGAACAAGTCGGCGACATCGTCGGAGACGGTCAGCATGACGATCCGGATATGCGGATACAGCTGCTTGATCCGCCGGGTCGCCTCCAGCCCGCCAAGCCCCGGCATCCGGATATCCATCAGCACCACGTCAGGCAGAAGCTCCGGGCATAGCTCAAGCGCCTGCTCGCCGCTGGACGCTTCGCCGATCCATTCGAAGTCCGGCTCGCCGCCCAGCAGCGCGCGAACCGCGCGGCGGGCAAGCGGATGATCGTCGGCTACCAGCACACGGTATCTCATAGCTTTCCTCCCTCCTGCAGCCTGCCGGTCAGCAGCAGCTCCATGCCGCCTCCGCGCGAAGAGCGCAGCTCCAGCTCCGCCCCCAGCTCCAGCGCCCGCTTACGCAAAATCGACAGCCCGTACCGGCTCTCCGAGACGTCGGACGCCGCATCATAGCCAATGCCGTTGTCCGCAATCCGCAGCCGCCAGGCTCCGCCAGCCGCCAGCCGGCCCAGCTCCAGCACAGCCTGATCGGCCTGGGAATGCTTGCGAATATTCGTGAACGCTTCGCGGATGATTGAAAACAACGCCACCTCCGCCGAAGGCGCAATCGGTTCGCCGTCCAGCGCAAGCGACGATTCGACAGGTATGCCGGTCAAGCCGCTCCATTCCTCCAGCCAGGCACGCAGCCTGCTTTCGAAGGTTGCCCCCTCCTCCGGCGCGGTCCGCAAATTAAAAATCGCCTGACGGAGATGATGGTCGATTTCGGATACCGCCTCGCGCGCTTCGTGCAGCTGCCCCTTCGTCAACTGCACGTTGAGAAAAAACAGCACCTGCGCAATGTTGTCATGCAGTTCCTCAGCCAGCCGCTCCCGCTCCTCATACACCGCGCGTTTCGCTTTTTCGGCGGCCAATGTTTCGTTCATTGCGCCGATGCGGCGAAACATCCAATTTCCGAATACATAAGACAACAGCAGCGTCAGCAGCGTCATGTACAAATTGCCCGTCTCCATCGAAATCAGGTGCAGCAAAAAATCGTGGCGCACATATTCGAAGCCCCCAATTACAACCGGCGGGAGCAAAATCGTACACCATTTTAACGTACTCATCGACCTTTGGATCGCCATCACACACTTTCCCGTTCGTAGGTTATCGGGCGGCCGACAGGCTAAGCGGTCACAATCAATCGCACCAGCTCGATTTCCCCGTCAATGCCCTTTAATTGCTCACTGAAAAATTCCTGACCCGGCCGATACGCATTCAGCAGCTCCCGAACGCCTGGCCGCCGCGCGCACTCCCGGCTAATAATAATATCTCCGCCGAGGCTCAACCCTTGCGCGCGCGCAGCCAGGTTCACCGTGCGGCCGAAGTAGTCCAGCACCTCGCCGGCATTGACGGCAATCGCCGGTCCATGGTACAGCCCCAGCTTGATCACCACCTGCTCCGCCTCCGCCTGAACGCCGGTTTGAATATCAAGCGCCGCTTTAACTGCATGTTCCGGATATTGAAATACGGCCATCACCGCATCCCCGATCGTCTTCACCAGCGCTCCGCCGTTGGCTTCAATATGACCGAGCAGAAATTCAAAATGACGCCGCACCTGGCTGTACGCCTGCACATCGCCGACTTGCTCATAGAAGGCCGTCGAGCCGCGCAAATCGCTGAACAGCAGCGTTACGCTTTCAATCCCGATCTGCTGACCGGGCGCCAGCACCTCGGAAGAAAACAGCGTCCGGAACTCCTGCATCGCCGTCACCTTGGCAGCGGTCACCGTATCCGTACTCCATTCGGAGCGCTCCAGCACAACGTGAATCCGCTCCGTGCTGCGGTTGACGATCGTAAACGGCGCCCCAGCCTCCGGCTCCTCCGCCTCAGCCGCCGACCACTCGCCGTCCTCTCCATAGACGAGCGGCTGCGACGGACCGTCCGTCTCCCCGCTCCCGGTCAGAAGCACAATCCGGTTCGAACGAAGCGCCCGAATGCGCAAAGGCGTGCTTAGCTCCGGATAAACAAGCTGCTTCGCCTGTCCCGGCTCAAGCTCCAGCTGCGCGTATACATGCGGGGTAATCAGCGGTCCGCCTACACAAAACACCTGCTTGTCCGCCCGGCGAATTTGCGAATGCACTGTAAAACAAAGCTCCACATAGTTATCGAAATTCGCCGTATATTCGATTCCGCAAAAATCGCAATGAAACCTCGGGTCGATCTCCGCCATCCGGCCTGCACCGAGCTTCGATACGCGGCAGTTCGGACAAATGAGCTGCCAGCTCAAGTTCGTCAAGCCGGCCCGCGTAGCATGCAAAAACAACCGAAGCGTCGCTTCCCGGTCGGTGCCCCACAACGCCGCCAGCTGGAACGGCCTCATATCCACAACCCCGTCGTCATCCGATCTGTGCAGATGCTCGCGAAACCGGTCCAGCAGAAGCGGCTCGAACGAAGCCTCCGGCAGCACCTTCATCAAGCGGTCCAGCTCGGCCCCCTTCACCTCGAAGCTGGCTCTCGCTTGCGGCAGCAGATGGCCTTCCCCTGCGGCATGCTGCCTGACGCTTTCCTCCAGAAAGTCGATCGTCTTGCGCATCGCCCTCAAACCGACGAGCGGAATGGCAACTAATCCGAGCGGGTTAGCTGGCGTAAACTCCGCAAACAGCCGCACAAAGGTGGCCGGACTGCCGTCCGGCAGTCGCTCATCGGCGTCCTCCAGCTCAATCCCGCCGTAAAACTTACGCAGCGGGCCGCCCTCATAATCGCGCACGACGGCATAGCTCCTGTTCGTAATCCATTCAAACGGATGCTCGCGCCAACGCATCGGGACGATGCCGAATGCCCGCGCCTCAAGGTCTTGAAAAAAACGGCTGCCCTGAAACCGGAGCGTACGCCGCCGAATCGGATACAAGCCGATGACCCGGTTCAAGTGGTCCGTCTGGCTGAGAAGCTCCCACACCTTGCGGCGGGGCAAAGGAAAAACTCGCTCGATCGTATGCTTATGCGGTGTGATAATGCCAGCTCCTTCCGGTTCTCATCGCCTGTTAGTCTCATTATAAGGGCTTTTCCCAGTTGCGCCAATCGAAACTGTGGTTCGCTCAACGGCCTCGGAATGGCCTGGCAGCGCCGCCGCTCTTGACATCGTAACGGGTAACTCCTAAAATTAGTACTTAGTACTAAACCTAAGTCATATATTCTAGTCACAAAAAACTCGTTCATTTACATTTTCGCATGGAGGTGTGTGTATGTCTGCTGACAAGTCTGCTCCTTCTACGGCCGAGGCACGTTACGTATCCCGTCTCACAGCTATTGGCAGTTACGTACCGGAACGTATTCTAACCAATTCGGAGCTTGAACGCATGGTCGAAACCGATGACAACTGGATCGTACAGCGCACCGGAATTCGCGAGCGAAGGATCGCCGCACCGGATGAATTTACGAGCAGCTTGGCCATTCAAGCGGTCCGGAACATGCAGGAACGCTACGGCGTGCAGCTGGATGATGTGGATCTGCTGCTCGTCTGCACGAGCACGCCCGACTTCTCCTTCCCTTCCACCGCTTGCCTGGTGCAAGCGCATTTTGGCATTCCGCAGACGCTTGCGCTCGATCTAAGCGGCGCCTGCGCAGGGTTCGTCTACGGCATGCATCTGGCTAACGGCATGATCGCTTCCGGACTGCATCGCAAGGCACTTGTGATCGGCGCAGACACGCTGTCCCGGATCACGGACTATACCGACCGTACAACGTGCATTTTGTTTGGAGACGGAGCGGCTGCCGTGCTGCTGGAACGCTCAAGCCATCCGGATGCGGAGCCGTCGTTTCTGGCCTATACGGCAGGGGCCGACGGCACAGGCGGCCGTCAGCTATACCGCTCGTGTACCGCTGCAAGCTTGAACGGGGCTCCTCTGCGCGGTGACGGCAAGCTTGTCCAGAATGGACGCGAGGTGTATAAATTTGCGGTCTCAACGGTGCCGAACGGCGTTGCCGAGCTGCTGGACCTCACGGGACTGACTACCGGCGACATTGACTGGTTCATCCCCCACAGCGCCAACCTGCGCATTATCGAATCGGTATGCGAGAAGACGGGCCTTCCGCTGGAGCGAACGCTGCATACGATCGAACATTATGGCAATACGTCAGCTGCCACCATTGGACTTGCTATGGACGAGGCTGTCAGGGAAGGCCGCTTCCGGGAAGGTGAACGGCTGCTGCTGTTCGGCTTCGGAGGCGGCTACGTTCACGGCGGGCTGCTGCTGCGCTGGACCAGGCTTGTGAAGCGTTAAACGCGGAACAATCCCATACATGCCTACGACACCTGTCCATTCCGCAACCTCCTCCCTCTACATAAGATATGTCATATAGGTAACGTACACCTATGCCGGTCAGAGGAGGGAGCGCCATGCAAGCTCCTTACGTGGGGATTCTGGTAAACACGCACTTGTTTCGAAAAATCCCCCTAGGGAATCCGAAATACGAGGCTATTGACTATTACGTAGAAGCTGGCAATAAATACGGGTTTTCCCCCTGCTTCTTCCGGCTTGAAGACCTCAGGTCCGGGAAAAAAACCGTCAAGGCTTATGTCAAGCAAAACGAAGGCTATGCGCTGAAGGAAATCCCGATTCCGCGAGTGATCCATAACCGGGCTCTCTATCCGAGCGAGCACCATTACCGCCGCTTGTCCGCATGGGTGCGCGACGGCCGGCAGCTGTTCAATAGCCGCAACCGCTTCGGGAAGCTGTATATTCATCGGCTGCTGTGGGAAAATCCCGGCTTGCGTCCCCATCTGCCGGCGTCCCGGCGCGCATCGGCGGCAGGCATCGTACGGATGATGAAGAGATTTAACTCGCTGATTATCAAGCCGAATAATAGCGGCCTCGGCCGCGGCGTGATGCGCATGGATCGGACGAAAACCGGCTGGAAGCTTACGTACCCGGTCCCCCATCGCACACAGGGCCAACAATGGCGTACGGTCGAGTGGAAGGGAAGCCGGCTGCCTGCCGTGCTTCGGGAACGGGTCGAGCGGTCGATCCATATCGTGCAGCAGCGTTTGCCGCTCGCAACGTTCAAGGGAAGTCCCTTCGATATGCGTATCTCCGTGCAGCGACGAGCGGACGGACGGTGGCATGTGACTGGAATCGTAGCCAAGGTCGCGGCGAAGGAATCGTTCATCACAAATGTGGCCCAGGGCGGAAAAACGGTTCGTTTGTCCAGCATTTTGCAGGAGGAATACGGGAGTTGGGTAGCGGAGGACATCATCCGGCATATCTCTGACTTCTCGCTGCGAATCGCCTCTCACCTGTCAGACCGGCTGCCGCATATGGCCGATCTTGGATTGGACGTTGGCATCACAACCGATGGTCTGCCTTTGTTTATTGAATGCAATGGAAAGGATCAGCGTTACAGCTTTCGTGAAGCCGGCATGCTGGACGAATGGAAAGCTACCTACGACAATCCGATGGCTTACGCCAAATATCTGCTTAAATTACAATCGGGAACCTGAGGCTGCCCGTCTGTTCTGAAGCTTCCTAATGGATTGAAAACTCTACCCTTCGTGCTTTGTTTTAACAAGGCATCGAAGGGTATTTGTGTTCGTATGCGCCCTTTCGCTAAATACACATCCGCTCCCGGAAGGACACGGAGCCGCGCATAATTAATACCCCATATCCTTCAATAGCTTGGATAACGTGCGCAAGCGCTCGCCAATCATTTCATCATCGTCGCTTAGCGCCTGGCTGAACAGCTTGATATCTTCATTAATTCGCTCATTGTCTGTACATATGGCTACGGTCATCGCATCCCCTTGCAAGCCAATCCGGTCGATAACCGGTTTTTGCGGGTCATACAACCCCTCGTAACGATAGGCTTCGCGAAAATGCTCCAGAGACCGGCAAATTAAAATGGATAAATCAAGCACACGATGGAGGGGCAGCTCCTCCGATTGCCTGGACCATTTTTCACCCGTGTATCTCCATACCTTGGCCGAAATATCGACCTTGCCTCTATCGTTCCACTGGGCTAGTCCCAGGGAAAGACCTTTCGCGTCCGTGTTGCCGGCCGTTCGTCCGTCAATCTGCTCATAATTTTCCGACACAACGACAGGTTTATGTTTTAACGTTGTAGGTATTTTCATCCTCATTCCCTCATTTCGTTGTTCTCATTACTAATTTACTAAATGACGGTTTCATCTTAGCTTGAATGCTGCCGCCAGTCAAATCCGGTTGGATTCATGCTGCGCCACTCTCCGCTTGACTTCGTTTCTGAACCACAATAGGGAGCAGCAAAAGCGCGCCGATCATCACAAAAACACCACTCGCCAAATATACGCCCGGCAGGGAAAAGAAATCCTTGAGATAACCGGAGATGAACATGCCGATCACCATCATCCCCATAAAAATAGGCATGATCGTTCCAGATACTCGGCCAATAAATGCCCCTTCGGTATTCCGCACAAGCAGCGTCTGAATCCCGCCTTGAATACAAGGATAGAACAAGCCGCTGATGACTAATAGAAGAATCGTCAGCCAAATTTGGTTTGATGCGCCCAGTCCAACTGTACAGACGGCAGCGACAAGCAGGCCGGACAAAAGCAGCAGCTGCGGCTTCACTTTGTGGGCCACGGCTACGATCGCAGCTCCGCCTGCCAGCATGGCTGCCCCATTGGCCATCACCAGCCACTGCAGAAATTGCTTGTCCTGCCCCAAATTTTCGATGACAAGGAAAATCTGAAGCGGCTGGGTCAGCCCGGATGCCAAGCCGACTGCCGAGAAGGTTAAACTGAGTGTTCTCAAGGATTTGTTCGACCCGATATAACGCAGCCCATCCGTCAACTCCTGGATAAAGCCGCCGGCTTTCCCGGACTTTGCTTCCACCGGATCACGGGGAAGCGACGCTAATACAAGCGAGGACCCCAGGAACAAAACGGCTGTCAGCATCAAGGAGGCTTGAATTCCAAACTTCAGGAAAATAAACGTGCCGATTACCGGACCCAAAACCATAAAAACAGCGACCAGCGTTTGGCTCATCGCCATCGCGCTCTGAAGTTGTTCAGCCGGCACATGCCGCTTGTACAGCTTCATGGCCGAAGGCTGGGAAAATTGAGACAGGCTGGCTGAAACAAATGTTCCGATGAGCAGCGCAACCCATCCGCCATTCATGACGGCAAGCAGCACAGCCCCCACAGACAAACCAGACAACACATCGCTCCATACCATGGTGCGCTTTGGCCGCCATCGGTCGGCAAATGTCCCGCCAATAAGCCCGAATAGAAAGATCGGAGCAAATTCCGCCACCGAAATCAGAGATACATAAACCGGATTATTGTTCATCAAATCCGTAACATAAAGGAGTACGGCGTAGTTCCGGGTCCAAATGCCTAACTGCAACAGCACCCGGGAAAAAATAATAGTTCGAACATAACGATTGCTAAACATGTCTACTCCCTCTTATTCTTTAATGTTTAATCACGTGCAAAGCCGTTCGCTGATCAGCGGCTTTATTACCTCCATTCTCTTATCTACTAAATTACTAAATTACTAATTTACTGATTTGAATATTAGCCTGGATTTCATCTTCAGTCAAGTTGTTTTTTACTTCCCTCATAAACAAAGGGGCCGCCTCCAAGCCGAATTTGCTCGGGGCCGCCCCTTTCTTTACTTATGAAATGCCTGCTTGCATAGCGGCAAGGTAGCATCAGGATGCACCAGCATTTCTTGAGATGAGGCTTAAGTTCGCTTTTTTTTAATGAGGTGGTTTCGGCAATATTGGTTAAATTTAACAGACAAGCGACTGTACACATCGGCACGGACAACTGCCCTCCGCTTAATGGTTCTCAAGTACATGCATGATGGTCTTCACGTATTGGTTGAATATGATATCAAGTGCAAATCGACTATGACTGAAGCTGATGACCTCTTTTTGCTTGGAAGCATACAACTCTGTGTTTCTCGTATAGCAAAGAATAGACTCCACGATTTGGGGGGTGCCTCCTTTTATAAATTCGCTAGGGTAGATCAGCTTGGAGCCTTTCCATCCTGTAATCATCGGCAAGCTGCCCGAACACATTCCTTCAGCAACGGCAGAATGAAAGCTTTCCACGTCACTTAGCGAGAGAATAAACCCTATCTTCCGAAACCATGTATGCACGTTATCTCCCTGCGGTTCAAATATAATTGATTGTTTATTCGGCAAAGCATTAATTTGCTGAAAAACTTGATTAAAGTAGTTTCTTTCATGATCGTATTTCCAAATAAAGGGGATCTGTTGCGGTGGGCTTCCTTTAATGTAGAGTTTGAACCTGCTGTCAGTCTGATGAAGCTTATGAAAGATCGTTATAGCCCTGTCCAGCCTTTTTAACTGGCGATTATACCCTAACAATCCGATATGATATTCCGAACCAAGATCTTTGCTTAAGCTGAACTTATTCAAATTTACAGGATTGTATATGACCATGGATTTATGTTTAGGCAATCCTATCATATTTTCCAATTGCTCTTGAAAAATACGGCTCGAACAAATAACTTTATCAATATTTTTTACATTCGCTAGCTTTGGAAATTTTTTAGTTAGTTCAAATCTTCGAAATCTGACAATTAACTTTTGATGTGGCTTCTTATTTTTGGAATACCACACCGCATTGCCCAGGAACCAGTCAGCAATAATTACATCTGCCCAATTCAAAAGTTCTCGGCTCAGTCTCTCATTGTGTCGATCGTGACTTTGCCACATATCCAGCTTGATGTTAAATGTGGAGTGCTTTTCGAACACTTCAATGAGCTCCTTCATGAAATTGAAATTGTGTCCGGCAATCAATAATTTAATGGCCAAGTCAGGTTCCCCCTTGTCTACAAACATATACTATAATATGCAAAAATATTAAATATTCGTGGACAAATGCAAAGCAGTTTCATCCATCTTTTTTCGAAGCAGCTGTAGTCTTCTGTTGCAGAACAATAGCACAAGCATCGCGGATTCGAGCTTCATAACATGTAGAACTAAAAGCTAGAAAACCTTGGGAGTGAATGTTTTGGCTAATTTGAGATGGCATCAGGTGCTGAGACGCATTAAGCGGGCACTGGACCGCAAAGAGCCGTTGTCTCTCGTACGCGTCGGGGACGGTGAAAATTTATGTATGGCCCAAGGCTCGATCTGGACCCGCAAGCGGGTACTGAGCACCCCCTGGGCCAAGCGGGCCAATAAGGGGCAAAAAGGGGTGCGGCTCCCCAATCTGGCGCTTCGCAACCGGATGATTCAAGGCCTGCAGCGGGCCACGATCGTCGGTATTCTTCCTCCCAACGACAAGCGGATTGCGGCCCCGAAGTATATGAAGCGTCCATTGACGAATCGAGTCTTTAAACGTTATAAATTAAAGCCGAGACATACATGCGACGCGTGCATTAACCGATTTTTTGCCGGGCGCAAAGAGTTTTGGGATGTAATGAGAGGCCGGAGAGTGCTGATTATTACGAAACAAGCCGCCAGACTCAAAGCAGCGCTTGAACGGAGTCCTTACCGGATCGAAATTGCGGGCGCCATTTCCTTCTCCCATTACAGCCAAATCAGGACGACGTTGCGCACAGCCAAGCGGATGAAAGCCAACTTTGACGTGGCGCTCATTTCAGCCGGCGTCAATGCCGTCATCCTCGCTCCCTTGATTGCACGATCAACGGGCAGGGTGGCGATCGACTTCGGCAAAGGGCCGCGAAAAATTTTCAGCAAGCAAATGAAACAAATAAAAAAAAAAGAACCTAGATCGTTCCGGGTGATGAGCGGAGTAAAGCTGTGGATGGGGAAACGAAGCCGCTGGCGCTTGAAATCCTACACGCCGGAGCTGGTGTCTATCATTATTCAACGGCGGGATGAATGGGCCTTCCCGAATGCTTGCCTGGCAAGTATTCGGAAGTATTCCCCGAAACCCTATGAACTGATTATGGTAGACAACGGCCGAAATGAGCGCGCGTTGGCGGAGTTGAGAAGCATGGAAGGCGTCCGGGTCGTTGTGAACCGGCCGGGCAGAGGAGTGGCTCAGGGACTCAACCAAGGGATCAGGGCGGCCTCAGGCGAGTATATCGTGCTGCTTGCCGACGATGCGATCGTGTCGAAGGATTGGCTGTCACGGATGCTCTGGCGGCTTAAATCGAACCCCGAGATCGGGATCGTGGGCGCTGGGCGGCAAGCCGGGCTTAAAGCGTCAACGACGGACGCCTTATCTGCCCCAAGCCTGGCGCAGCCGGCGCCCTCGGCGGAAAAGCAGCCTGACACGGCGGGTAAAACCGGCTCCTTCACGGACCGTCTGGAGTTCTCCGGATTCATGCTGCATCGGACGCTAATTGATACGATCGGCGGATTTGACGAACGCAATCTTCCGGTGCAAGACGTGCATTTAGACTTTGGTATCCGCTCCCTGATCGCCGGCAAGAAGCTATGGGCGGCCGACAATGTAGGGATACAGCGCGATTCCGAATACGACGGCAGCGAGGTCAGCGGTCAAGATAACCATGAAGACAGCCAGATTGAGCACTCTAGAGCCAGGCTGCACACGAAGTGGAAAATATCCAAGTGGGAAAATTACGCAGGCGTAGCCAGAAGAGAACTTCCTTTTCAACCTGATAAGCATTATGTCCCCTTCTAGTCCGGCAGCCCTCACTTCCGGTTCACGATAGGCCGGTAATCCTGCGTACATGCTACCCGCTTGGCCCGGAGCAGCTTTAATTTGCTCGCATTCGTCTGCCACTTCCACGTATGCGAGCTCTGGTCTTTTCTGCGGATTGCCGCAAAGTTGTACGGAGACGAGGAAACAAGGGCGAACCCTTTCGCCAGACAATGCCGAAGGAATCTCATGTCTGTGCCGGATCGCAGGTTGATGAACTTCACACGATTCCAAACTTTTTTACGAAATAGCAGCGTTGCGCCGGCCACTCGTTTGCGGTGCGGCATATGTGCCAAATAAAGCTCGCTATTCTCTTCCAAATACATGTAAAAGGCATGCTTTCCGGTCACATCCCCTTTAGTTCGTTGAAGCGTCCAGACCCCCTCCTTCAAGTAGCCCGGAGCGTAATAGTCATCATCGTCGAATTTGGCGATCACATCGTATGTTGCTCTGGCCGCAGCATAGTTCAAGCAAGCTCCAAGCGACTTCGAGGCGGGAAGCTGGTATACGCGGATATCGCCCGATTGCTTGTCTTTATCCAGGAACGTATCGGCATCGACGGCATCATGATTCAAGACAATGATCAATTCTTTCTTGGGAAAGGACTGGCGTCTGTAATTGTCCAGCATCTGATTGCGAAATTCCGGCCGATTCGTCGCTGTAATGACCGTAACGCCTTCCTGTTTTCTTCTGGGCTTCCTGGCACGCAGAACCATCGCTTCCTCAACTCCCGTTAACTATGTGTAATCAAAGTATGTTGGGCAGGCTCGAATGTTGCCGTTTTGCCCGGCAAATTCAAGGTAAATCTAAGGGGCTATCCGGAGGCCGTGCCTACGACCGAGGATAGCCCTGGCTGCGCTGCAAGCACCTTATGACCTGCTGCCTTGCAGCTCCATCTTGAAACTCCGGCAGCGCTTCTTTCCAGGTCTGAGCGCTGTACATCGCTTTATGGCTCAGCCGTTCCGCCACGCTCGGCCTGCTCGATATGCTCGGTTTGTGCGCTCTGTGCGGCCTGTACGGCCTGTGCGATCTGTGCGATCTGCTCGGCAGGCGGCAGCTCCACCTCGCGGTCAGTAGTCTCCTTGGCCTTTGCAGCCAAAGGCAGCTCCTTCTGCTCCAATACGATTTTCGTGCCTTTTCCGAAATCAATCGCGACTTTACCGGTTAACCTCGCAATTTCCGGCGCAAGCACGACGGCGTTCACCCCGCAGGATAGAAGGGCGATGTCAAATTGGCTCTTCCTCGCCCTCACCAGCCTTAAAGTGCGGCCGAGCTGTCTGTAATGGGTGAATCTGATCGCATCCGCAATGTTAAGCCCGTAGGGTTCGCTTTGAAGCACTTTTTCCAGCCTCTTGGCATGCTCAGTAATCAGGAGTATTCTCCGGTTCCTTAGCGCCTCCCAGAACTCGAGTTTAGTCGCCAGCGTGCAGTTTATGAAGGCGTTGCACGTGTAGCGCGGCTTCAATTTGTAGTATCGGAATACTTTATTGGTGAGCACGCGTCTTACTTTTTTGGGAAACAGGTTGTCCTTATGCGGTAAAATCCCGACGATCGTAGCTCTCCGGATAGCGCGAACCATCTGATTGCGCAGCCTCAAATTAGGAAGGGTCACCCCTTTCTCCCGATGCTCGATCCGGGCATTACGCCTCCGGCGGCGCGGATGGTTCGCCCGTCTCGCCCATGCCGTCCTCAGCACCTTCCTGAGGCTCCATATTGTCCGTTGCGCCATGACCACATTTTCCCCATCGCCTATTCTTACCAGCGATAGCGGCTGCTGCCCGTCAAGCGCATGCTCGATTTTTTCAAGTACTTGCTCCCAAGTTAATTCGGCCAACTCGTTCCTCCACCTTTCGACCTGGCTCCTGCCAACTGACGTAAACGCACATTTCAGTATATGACCCCGCCCATCATCGGCAACGGCGCATACTCCATAGTCTCTTGCCCGAAAAATCGCCCCTTGTCGTATTCGTCCATACCTTACGCAGACCGGTCACATATACTAGGATGTCAAATGAACAAGATGTACAGGATGAGGAGGTTTTACTTTGAAAGGTGTCGTACTCGCAGGAGGCACCGGAACACGCCTTCGGCCGCTGACAAGTTATATGAATAAGCATTTGCTGCCAGTGGGGAACTACCCCATGATCTACTATGCTGTCGATAAAATGCGCAGCGCAGGAATCACGGATATTTTAATCGTGACGGGAACGCAGTCTGCGGGCCTGTTTTGCGAGTTGTTTGGAAGCGGCAAGTCGTGGGGAGTAAGCATCACCTACAAAATACAAGAGGAGGCCGGCGGAATCGCACAGGCGCTGGCAGCGGCCGAAGGCTTTATACATCCGACTGAAAAGTTCGTTGTCCTGCTCGGAGACAATTTGTTCGAGGAGCCGCTCGATCGTATGGTCGAAAGCTTCGGAAAGCAGGAGCAAGGAGCGAGGGTCGTGTTAAAGCAGGTCGACGATCCCCGCCGCTACGGGGTTCCGGTGCTTGACGGCAACCACATCCTCCACATCGAAGAAAAGCCGTCCGATCCAAAATCGTCGTATTCGGTTACCGGCATTTATATGTATGACGGGGGCGTGTTTGAAGCGATCAGACGCATTAAGCCGTCCGGTCGGGGAGAGCTGGAAATTACCGATGTCAACAACGTATACGCCTCTCACGGGACGCTTACGTTTGATATTCTGCACGGCTGGTGGCTGGATGCAGGCACGATGGAATCGCTTCACGAAGCAAACATCAGGCTGAGCCATAACCGTGCAAAAGGAGAGATACGTGTTGGTAACGAAGAGAATCATCATCGGAATTGAATTCAATTCGAGATCATCCGCGGAGCCAAAATGGAAAATCGGCTTGACGCCCCGCTGGATCCGTTACCGCATGTCGGTATTTATGACCTACACGCTGCGAAGCTTAAAGAGGCAAACCGAGCAGGATTTTGTGGCGCTGGTTCAATTTGCCGACAGCTCGGAGCCGCTGATCAAGCGAGAGCTTGCCAAATACGGACCGCTTCCGAACAACGTTCGATTCGTCAGCAGAAGCAGCTACGACAACCAGATCAAGAAATTGATCAAAGGCTACGACTACTTGTATCTCGCTCGCCTCGACGGTGACGATATGTATCACAAATCCATGGTCAGGCAGCTGAAGCAATGGCGCTTCATGCCCGGCACCCAAGCCTTGATCAATCAAAGGGGGTACATTTACGACGCTGTCCGCAACCGGGTCACCTACGCCTCCTTCAAATCCCCGCCCTTCTATACGTTAATCTACAAAACGGAAAACTATTTAAACGGAAGCAAGTATAACCTCACCCGTGGGCATAACTTCGTTATTAAATTGCTAAAGCATAAGGTGCTGACCAGGAAAGGCAACAAAAACTTTATGATCGTCATTCATAAGCGAAATCGGTTAAATCAACGGCTGCTTCGCAACCGGTCATTTCAAACAAATCCGAAAAAGGTCCAGAAAACGCTCCGCAATTTTCGCCTCTAACCCGCTGACGGCCGGAACCGCCTTTCGCTCTGCCTTGAACGAGGACCTACAGGCTGGACGCTTTGAACAAAGCGGCCGGCTTGCAGGTCCTTTAAGTTTGGCCAGACGATCGGGAGAAAGCGCGAAAGCCATTCATGGACAGGGCAGGCGCATCGGAACATGAAAAAGATGACTCCTGACAAGCATCAGAAGTCATCTCCCGCAAGCATTAGCTTATGTCTCCTCCGCCCATCCGAACGACAACCGCTTTGCCGCTCCGTCCGCTCGTCACATTCCGTGTGTCGTACACGAGCGGGGCGTGTTCCAAAATGAAATCTATCGGCATGTCGGAGTGATTCGTCGCAATGAGTACACAATCCGTCTGCTTCAGCAAATCTTCCGTTAGTGCTGCGGAGCGTTTCTTCTCCCCCAGCAAATCCAGCTCCGGCGAGTGGGGATCATGGTACTGTACGCTGGCCCCCGCTTCCACAAGCAGCTTCAAGATGTCCATCGACGGGGATTCGCGCAGATCAGCCACATCCGGCTTATAAGCAACGCCATACACCAGGATGCTCGTATCCTCCAGCGGCTTCGGAGACAGGACGGTCTGCAGCTGCCGGATCACATAATTCGGCATATCCAGGTTGATTCGGTTGGCGGTGCGGATAAATGTCGAATCGGCCCCGTATTGCCTGATTTTCCATTGCAAATACATGGGGTCGACTGGTATGCAGTGACCGCCGATGCCTGGCCCCGGATAAAACGCGGTAAATCCGAAGGGCTTTGTTTTCGCTGCGTTAATGACCTCCCATACATCAATGCCTATCGTATCGCAAACCATCGCAAGCTCATTAACGAATGAGATGTTAATTAGCCGGTACGTATTTTCCAGCAGCTTCGTAAACTCGGCGGCATCGGTTGATGAAACGGGATGCACCTTCTTGAACACGGCGCCATACAATTCATCCATTCTTCGCAGACATTCCGTTGAAACGCCACTAATGACTTTCGGGATCGCTTCTATAGGAAACGCCTTGTTTCCCGGATCAATACGCTCGGGGGAATAGCCGATGTGAAAGTCAACGCCTGCCTTCAATCCGGATTTCTCCAGAATAGGCTTGACGACCTCTGTCGTTGTCCCCGGGTAAGTAGAGCTCTCCAAGACGACTAACTGGCCCTTCACGAGCCGGTAATTGATTTCCCGCGCGGCTTGAATCAAGTAGCTGAGATCGGGAGAATGAAAATGATTCAGCGGTGTCGGCACACAGATGATGACGGAGCCGGCGCTTGTTATGTCGTCATAGCTGCTCTCAGCGCGGAAACGGCCAGATGAGAGGGCCGAGCTGATTTCGCTGTCGGTTATATCCTCGACATAGCTTTTGCCTTGTCTCAGAAGATTGAGTTTCCGCGGGTCCAAATCGACTCCAATCACAGAAAAACCTTTGTTCATAAACAGCAGCGCCAGGGGAAGCCCTACATACCCCAAACCGACTACGGCCACAACGGCCTTTGCTGTTTCTGTCAATTTTGAATGATTCATGAGGATTCATGTTCACCTCCCATAGTCATAGCTTATTCTATGTGCGTCCATGTCGAAGGGAATAGACGAATGGCTCAGGCGCGCCTGAATATGTGCATCTATCGCTATGACGATGGACATCCGCACAAGAGCATTCGCCCCCAGCCGAATACCATAGGGAAGGACGAAAGAAAGGCAGGGAGCGAACATGGCAAGGCATTTGAATTGGAGGCAGCTCATCCGCAGAATAAACCGGGCGCTGAAAGCCAAAAAACCATTCTCCTTGGTTCGCATCGGAGACGGCGAGAATCTGGTCATGGCGCAAAACTCGGTGTGGAAAGTCAGGCAGGTGCTTCGCAAGCGGTGGGCCATTAGAGCAAACCGGGGGCAAAAGGGCGTTACGCTCCCGAACTTGAAGCTGCGCAACCAGATGGTTCATGCCATCCGCCGGGCGACCGTTGTCGGCATCCTTGCCAAAAGAGACCGCACTATCAAAGCTCCAAAAAGCATGAAGAGGCCGCTTACGAACAAAGTGTTCAGATTTTACGGACTGAGACCGAAGGTTACCTGCAATGCCACCATCAACCGAACCTTGCCGATGAAGAGAGTTTTTTGGAACACGCTGCGCAAACGAAGAGTGCTCGTTATTTCCAGGCATGCGAGCAGGCTAAGGAAGCTGCTTCGCAGGAAGCCGTTCCGGCTCAAGGTGACCGGCGCCATTTATTTTTCGCATTACAAACAAATCAATCGAACGCTTAGAAAAGTAAAAGCCAGCAGAAAGTCGTTCGATGTCGCAATCATTTCTTGCGGGGTGAACGCTGTCGTTCTCGCTCCGCGGATTGCCCGAATGACCGGTAAAGTCGCGCTTGATTTCGGGAAGGGAACAGGAAAGGTCATGCGTAGACGGAGACGCAGAAAACGGAGATAGACCAAACGAAAGGGGAGTGCTTGTGAAAAAGCCGCGAATTTGCATCGTGTCCCCAGGCTCATTTGTCATCCCGTCGCCGAAAAGCAGCTCGGTCGAGACCGTCATCGAACAAGTAGCGGAGCATCTGAAGGACGATGTAAAGCTGTACATTTTCGGAAGAAAAACAGCCCGGCTGCCGGCGCGGGAGGTGCGGGATGGCATCACGTACATCAGACCGCGAAGAAGCAAATCGCAAAGCTATATCGAAGGCGTCCGCCAGCAGCTGCTAAGGACCAGGCCCACAGTCATCCAGGTGGAAAACCGGCCGAAGTTCGTCACCTATTTGAAAAAAAGAAAGCCCGGCTGCCCGGTTTATTTATCCCTGCACTCGGCCACCTTCATCTCTCCCAGATCTATTACCAGGACCGAGTTAATCCAATCGCTGCGGCTGGCCGACAAAATAGTGGTCAACAGCCGGTTTCTGTCGCAATACATCATTCGCCGCTACCCGTGGACGAAATCTAAAATTGTCGTGAACTATTTAGGCGTCGACACGAGCCAGTTTTGCTCGCGCTGGACGGAGGACAACGAGAAGCGCCGCAAGGCGGTACTGAAGCACTGGGGCCTTGAGGATAAAAAAATCATTCTGTATGTCGGCCGGCTGCTGCCGATCAAGGGGGTGCATCATCTTGTCGAGGCGATGCCCGCGGTAGCCGAGCAGGTGCCCGAAGCGCAGCTCGTTGTCGTCGGCGGAGCCTTCTACGGCTCGCCCCGCCTTACTTCGTATGTACGTCAGCTTCACCGCAGAGTCAAGAAAACGCAAGCCAACGTTACCTTCGTTCCTTACGTTCCGCACGATGAAATTGATCGGTGGTTTAACTTGGCCGATGTCGTAGCTGTCCCTTCGTTCGGCCGAGAAGCGTTTGGCCTTGTCAACGTGGAAGCGATGGCCATGGGCGTGCCCGTCGTGGCGACACGGGCCGGGGGCATTCCGGAAATCGTCAAGCATGGGGAGACCGGCTACCTGGTCGAGCCGCAGCAGGTTGTCGAGGAGCTGGCTCAGAGCATCGCTTGCTTGCTCCAGGACGACTCGCTGCGCCGCAGCATGAGCGACCAATGCCTGCTTCATGTCGATCAAAATTTCACCTGGAAGCATACCGCAGCCAGGCTGCTCTCCCTGTATCGGCTGGAGGCACGCGGCAGGCTCGTGAAGAAGCGGGCACAGGAGGCTAAGGTGGCGAGAAAGCCCTAACCTAACACTCCGCCTCGGCAATTGAAACGCAAAGGAGGGGTTCCCCCCTCCTTTTTAACGTGCCGCCAAGTCCTCATGCCCCATCATCCAGTCGCGCAGCTCTCCGAGCATCGCTTCATGACCCGGAGGCGAATAGCCAAGGTCCCTGCGCGTTGACCGCAGTGTCCGGTCCAGCGTAATCGAATCGTCCTTGCGAACGATAACCTCGCTTTTCCCGAACACCTGCTTGAGCAGCTCAAGCAGCTCGTATTTGCTGATGGTGACCGGGGCCGCCAAATGTACGACGCCGCTCACCGGCGCCGGCTGCCGGATTGCGTGATGGACAAACTTGGCCAGCTCCAAGGTAGTAATCCCGTTCCAGGAAACGTTGGCAAACCCCTTGACCGCGCCCTTTTGCTGCAAAAACCAGCCGAGCAGTCCGAAATCCGCCTGTCCTTCCTCGGGTCCCAGCAGCGAGGTCCGCACCGTAAGATGAGGAAGCCTCATCACCTCGCCCAAGGCCATCGTCCGGGCGTACGCCGTGTTGCCGTCTGGAAGATGCCGCTCCGGATACGAACCCCGGTCTCCTGAATAAACGCTGTCCGTACTGATGTGAATAAGCTGCGCGCCGGATTCATCCGCCAAATCGGCCAGCTGCTGGGGAAACAGTCCGTTAAGCCGGTAAGCCTTTACCTCTTGCTGCCGGGCCTGCTCGTTCCTGATGCTCAAGGTGTTGATCACGACATCAGGACGAACCGCACGCAGCAGCTTTTCAACCATAACGGCATCGCAGGCATCCAAATAAAAGCCGGAGGGCCTGTGTGCCTTCACATGACTGGTATAAAAAACCTCATAAGCCGTTTGCTCCTTCAAGTACGGCAAGATCATCCGACCGGCCAGAGAATGACCGTCAATGACTACAATTCTCATAAGCGTTCTGTCCGTCCTTCCCCGGTTGTCCCTCATCCTCGTGTCTCTTTTACTTCCTATAGTTAGGATATGCACAATACTTGTACGATTAATGGGGGATTAACCCGTGAGGAAGGTGGAAAATGGTTCGCTTCGCCTGCCAGAAAAAAGCCTCTTCACCGCCATTGCCTGTAAGAAGGCGCTGCGGATAAAGAGGCTGATTTGACGCTTACGATGAACCTATCAGGCTTACCCTGTGCCAGGTCAGAGGTCTTATTCGCCTGCATTCCCCATGGCGATCCAGTTGACGAACCCTTCAAGCTGGGCTGTCGTCGCGGATTTCGCACGCACCATTTCAATGATTGCACTCCCTGGCTCCTTCTGCTTGATAACGGCATAGCTGTCTGTATGGGAGGACGTTGCTACCAGCGCGTACTGATCGTCGGCGAACGCAGAATCGAAAGTTACGATGACCTCAACTGTTTTTTCCTTCGGAAGGAGAACAAACGCGCCGAGCCCGAACTGCTGCACAATGGCTCCTTTAGCCGGAACTGCGGACACCCGCCCTGCCTCGTGGACCGGTTCCTTCGCATCGGCGGCGGCATCGGACGAATAAGCATGCAAGGTGACGCCCAGTTTATCAAGATCTTCGACCGTTTCCTCCAGTTGAGTCGAAGCTCTGGCGGCTTTACCGCTTGAATCCGCGGCCTTGAAAGCCGTCGTTTTTCTTGCGGACACTCCGCTGAGCAGAACTTGCAGCGTTGGCTCCAGATGAAGCATGGAAATCGTGCCCGGCAGCAGGTGATAGCCGGAGACCGTCTCCTGCTTAATGTGAAGACCGTCGATCGACTCGTCGCAAATATGGGCCGAGAGGATGGAGCGCTTCGCCAGCTTCTCCGCCGTGACGGAGCCATCCGCCAGCTTCTCCGTCGCTACCGACTCCGCCCCCAGCTTCTCGCTCGTCACCGACTCCGCTCCCAGCTTCTCAGCTGTCACGGATTCCATTGCCAGCTTCTCCGTCGTCACCGCCTGCGGCGCCAGCTTTTCCGTCGTGACCGACTTCGTGCCCAGCTTTTCCTTCGTCACCACCCCTGCGGCCAGCTTCGAGCTCGTCACCGATTCCATCGCCAGCTTCTCGCTGGTCACCGACTTCTCGCCCAGCTTCTCGCTCGTCACAGACTCCGCTCCCAGCTTCTCAGCCGTCACGGATTCCATCGCCAGCTTCTCGCTCGTTACCGATTCCAGTGCCAGCTTCTCGCTTGTCACCGACTCCATCGCCAGCTTCTCGCTGGTCACCGACTCCGACGACAGCTTCTCCGTCGTCACCGACTCGTCGGCGAGCTTCTCGCTCGTCACAGACTTCGCGCCCAGCTTCTCGACCGTCACTGACTCCACCGCAAGCTTCTCGCTCGTCACCGACTCCGCAGCAAGCTTCTCGTTCGTCACCGACTCCACCGCAAGCTTCTCGCTCGTCACCGACTCCACCGCAAGCTTCTCGCTCGTCACCGACCTCGCGCCCAGCTTCTCGCTCGTCACCGACTGCGCTGCAAGCTTCTCGCTCGTCACTGACTCCGACGACAGCTTCTCGCTCGTCACCGATTCCACCGCAAGCTTCTCGCCCGTCACCGCTTTCGCGCCCAGCTTTTCGCTCGTTACCGACTCCGTCGCCAGCTTCTCGCTCGTCACCGACTTCGCGCCCAGCTTCTCGCTCGTCACCGCTTTCGCGCCCAGCTTCTCGCTCGTCACCGACTTCGCGCTCAGCTTCTCCGTCGTCACCGATTCCGCCGCAAGCTTCTCCGTCGTGACAGCTCCTGACGACAGCTTCTCCACCGTGACCGATTCCGCTGCCAGCTTATCGCTGGTCACCGACTCCGCACCGAGCTTACCCGATGTTACGGACTCTGCTCCCAGCTTGGCGTTCGTCACCGATTCCGTCGCCAGCTTCTCGCTCGTCACTGAGCCTATAGCGAGCTTCTCCGTCGTCACCGACTGATTGCCCAGCTTCTCGTTCGTCACCGACTGAGCGCCAAGCTTGCCGCTCGTCACCGACTCCGTGCCCAGCTTCTCGCTCGTCACCGACTCCATCGCCAGCTTCTCCGTCGTCACCGACTCCGTTCCCAGCTTCTCGCTGGTCACTGACTCGGATGCCAGCTGCTCGCTCGTCACCGACTCCGCCGCCAACTGCTCGCTCGTCACCGATTCCGCCGCAAGCTTCTCCGTCGTCACTGACTCCGCTGCGAGCTGCTCCGTCGTCACCGACTCCGCCGCAAGCTTCTCGCTCGTCACCGACTCCGCCGCAAGCTTCTCGCTCGTCACCGACCCGGCTCCCAGCTTCTCGCTCGTCACCGACTCCGCTCCCAGCTTCTCGCTCGTCACCGACCCCGCCGCGAGCTTCTCGCTCGTCACCGACTCCGCCGCAAGCTTCTCGCTCGTCACCGACTCCGCCGCAAGCTTCTCGCTCGTCACCGACTCCGCCGCAAGCTTCTCACTCGTCACCGACTCCGCCGCAAGCTTCTCACTCGTTACCGACTCCGCCGCAAGCTTCTCCGTCGTCACCGACTCCGCCGCAAGCTTCTCCGTCGTGACAGCTCCCGACGACAGCTTCTCATTGGTCACCGACTCCGCCGCAAGCTTATCGTTCGTCACCGACTCGGGCATCAGCTTTTCACTCGTCACCGACTCCGCCGCAAGCTTCTCCGTCGTCACCGACTCCGCTCCCAGCTTCTCATTCGTCACGGACTCGGCAGCCAGCTTATCGGTCGTTACCGACTCTTCGCCCAGCTTGCCGCTCGTCACCGATTCTCCCGCGAGCTTCTCGCTCGTCACCGCCCCCGCTCCCAGCTTCTCCGCTGTCACCGACTCGGCCGCAAGCTTCTCACTTGTCACCGACTCGGCCCCCAGCTTCTCGCTGATCACCGACTCCGCTCCCAGCTTCTCGCTCGTCACCGACCCCGCTCCAAGCTTCTCCGCTGTCACCGACTCCGCTCCCAGCTTCTCCGCTGTCACCGACTCCGCCGCAAGCTTCTCCGTCGTCACCGACTCCGCTCCCAGCTTCTCGCTGATCACCGACTCCGCTCCCAGCTTCTCACTCGTCACCGACTCCGCCGCAAGCTTCTCCGTCGTCACCGACTCCGCTCCCAGCTTCTCGCTGACCACAGACTCCGCTCCCAGCTTCGCGCTCGTCACCGATTCCGCCGCAAGCTTCTCCACGGTGACAGATTCGGCTCCAAGCTTCTCCTGCGTGACCGACTCGGCAGCCAGCTTCTCCGCTGTCACCGCTCCGGCTCCCAGCTTATCAGTCGTCACCGCATGGAAAGCCAGCTTTTCGCTTGTCACCGTTTCAGCGGCCAGCTTCTCGCCCGTGACCGCTTCCGATGCCAGCTTCTCAACCGTCACGCTGCCCTCCGCAAGCTGTTCCGTACCAACAGCCGCCACAGCCAGCCTGCTGCTGTCTATAGAACCTGTCGCCAGATGAGTCGTACGAATCGCACACTCGGCAATCTTCTCACTGGTCACCGCTTCGACGGCCAGCTTATCACTCGTCACGACACCGATGCCCAGCTTGTCGCTCGTCACGGAATCCGTAGCGAGCTTCTCACTTGTGACCGACTCCGGCGCGAGCTTCTCCCTCGTCACCGATTCCGCAGCCAGCTTCTCGCCCGTGACCGCCTCGTCGTCCAGCTTCCCTGTTGTCACAGCGGATGGAGCCAGCTTCTCGCCGGTCACTGTTTCGGCAGCCAGCTTATCCCCGGTTACGGATTCGGGCGCCAGCGTTTCCGTCGTCACAGCGTTCTCCATGAGATGCCCGGTACCTACGGCAAAAGAAGCGATCCGTCTGCTATCGACCGAGCCCGGAGCCAGATGCAGGTTTTGAACGGCGCCTTCGGCCAGCTGGCCGGACATGACGGAGCCTTCAGCCAGCTTTTCCGTCGAAATCGCGCCGTCTTGAACCTTTTCCCGCGTAACGGCCCCGGCTTCCAGCTGCGTCGTCTTCACGCTCTCCTTGCCCAGGTGAATGTGCTGAATGACGCCAAGTCCCAGATGCTCGGATTGAACAGCCTCCCTGGCCAGCTTCTCCGACGTGATGCTCGCATTGCCGATTTTCTCCGTCGTAACCGCCAAATTCGTCAGCTTATCCGTCGAGATGGATTCGCTTGAAATTTTGGAGGTCGTTACACTGTGATTGCCCAGATGTCCCGTCAAGACCGAGCCTTCATGCAGATGCTGCGCATGCACGGAGCCGGGGGCCAGCTTCTCGCTTGTCACGGCGCGATCAGCCAGCTTCTCGGTCGCAACGGCGCGCGATTGGAGATGATCCACGCCGATAGACTTCGGCGCCAGCTTGCCAGCTTGCACCGATTGATCGGCCAAATTCGTCGTACCTACGACCCCTGCGGACAGATGCTCGCTTTTCACCGCGCCTTTCCCCAGCTTGCGCGAATTGACCGATTGCTCGGCAAGCTTCTCCGCCGTCACAGCCCCGTCGATAAGCTGGGGAGTCCCGATGCTGATCGCCGCCAGCTTTTCCCCCGTGACGCTGCGCGCCGCCAAATGGTGCGTCTCGATCGCGCCGGCCTGAACGTGCTTGCTCTCAATCAACGCATCCTGTAAATGCTTCCCTTGCACCGTACCTTTAGCCAGCTTCGAGCCCGTAACGACGCCGTCCCTCAGATGTGCGGTTTGCACCATCTCTTCCGTCAAGTGACCGGCCTCGATCTGCTTCGGGGAAATATGGATGCCGCGGATCAGACCTGGCGTCAGATGCTCGGGAACGATCGACTTAGGCTTCAAATGCTCCGCAGAAACGCTCCATGGAGCCATCTTGTCTTCGGTAACCGACCCGGTCGCCAGCTTATCGGCTCCGATCTCGCCGTTGACCAGCTTCGCGGCCGTTACGGATAAGTCGCTCAGCTTTTCCGCCGTCACGGATCCGTCAGCCAGCTTAGCCGTATTGACCGAGCTGTTCGCCAGGTTGACCGTGTGCACCGCGCCGCTTTTGATTTTATCCGATGTAATGGACTGATTCTGGATTTGCTCGCCGGTTATCGCTTCCTCCGCCAAGTGCTTCGATTGAATGGATCTTTCGGCGATTTTAATCGAATCAATCGTCTTGTCGGCCAGCTTATCGGACGTAATGCTGTTGTTTTGAAGCTTGGCGCCGCTAATGGCGCGGTCCTGAATTTTGTCTGTCGTCACCGCGCCATGCGCGAGGTGGGTATCCGTCACAGCGCCCGGAACCAGCTTCTGCTGATTTACGCTGCGGTCGGCCAGCTTCGAGCCGTCTACGGCGTAATCGGCGATGCTTTCTCTTCCGACGGCGCCGCGTTTGATTTTCGTACGGTCGATGGCATAACGGGCGATTTTCTCGCCTGTGACCGACTCATCGGCCAAGTCATCCGTATACATGGTCGTACGCGGAATAGCGACCGCCTTGACTCCCGCCGTTTTCGGCGTTTTCAGCTGCCCGGAACGGTGAGACGAAGCGGCCGGAGCAGGCGCTGCATCCTGCAAAGCAGGGGCAGGGGCTGGAGAAAGCGTCTCTGGATCAGCTGCTTCATAAGCTAATTCGTCGTTCATGATATCGGAATCAGAAATTTCGCTGAGATTTTTCGTGTCCAGTTCCGGGTTTTTTTCTTCATTCAACCAGTTTAACTCGTTAATGAACGAACTTCCTCGCCGTTTTTTCGGCGAAAACAGTTTGCCCTGACTACGGCGGCTCTCCTTTTTCATTCCAGATCCTCCTTAATGCCTTCTTATCTTGTAAGGCAATTCATACTATGTTCACTTGAGTAGTCATTTGTAACATATGCATTTACCTATGTCTTGGTCATTCGCCCTCCAAAAAATAGGCACCGCCCTTCGCCCAAGCCAAAAAACCCGCGAAACGTAATCGCGGGCGCACTTGCGGCAAAAATACCGTGCCTCGTGTCATTTCTGGCAGCCAGGCCATGCCCCCTAATGACCCCTATGCCTGGAAATTTACATGCTAAGTCCGCTCGTCGTCCAGCAGCTCCAGCCAGCGCCGGGCCGTGCTGTCCCATGTAAAATAGTTGGCGACCCGCTGCACGCCCCTTTCCCCGAACGTCCGCAGAAGCTTGTCATCACGCAGCAGCGTCGAGATTCGGTCGGCCAGACCGCCTACCGGATCAGCCGGATCGACCATATATCCGGTAACACCGTCAAGCACGATCTCGGGCATCCCGCCCGTCCGGGTGGCGACCACAGGCACGCCGACCGACATTGCCTCCACATTGACTAGCCCGAAGGCTTCATGCCGAACGGAAGGAACCGCGAGCACATCGCCGAGCCGGAACCATTTGTCTACCTCCTGGTGCGACACGTACGGCACAAACCGGACATGCGCGGGCAAGCCGCGCGCCATGCTGCGCAAGCGCCGCACATAAGGCGTCATCCGGTTGGAGCCATAAGAAGCGCTCCCGATAATGAGCAGCATCGCCTTCGGCGCCTTGCGGATGATGGCCGGCATCGCGGCAAGCAGATGATGGACCCCTTTGATCGGAATCAGCCGACCGACATACAAAATAAGCTTGCGCCCCTCCAAGCCCCGCGCGGACAAAAAAGCTTGCCGTTTGCTCATTCCTTCCGGCGTCCAGCGTGAACTAAACCGCACCGGATCAACGCCCAGATGGTTAACCGCAATTTTGTCCGCTGCACGCGGCGCACGCCGGATAAGCTCCCGTCGCAAATAATGGCTGTTCACAATAATCCGGTCCGCCGCGGCCAGACAACGTCTCAGCTCCCGCCGACCGATATGGGGTCTGGACATAAAGATGACCGAATGCAGCGCCAGCCAAATTCGCGCCCGGGGATGCCGGCGCTTGAGCACGCGAACGAATCTCGGCCGGTTTTCAACCTGAATCACATACGGGCGCAGTCGACCGAGCTGGCGGCTGATCGAACGAATATAGACGCCGGGCGACGGGGCGGGGACCCTCACATAATCAACGCCGTTCAATCTCTCCCTTGAGCGCTGGCGAAGCCCTTGACGACCCAGCACAGCGATCGAAATATGCTCCTGCAGCCGGCCTGCCACCTCCGCAGCAACCGTCTCCACCGAACTGCTTGTGCCTGACGGGATGAGAAATGTACCTGGCGTAACGATCGCGGCATCCAGTCGGCGTTTCATCCGCTTTCCTCCTTTCAAATAGCCCGCAATCCGCACGGAATCTGCCCGATCTATCCATAGACTATTCAGCGAAGCCGTCGCACGGATGGGCAGACATCCATTTTCCGGAAAACAGTTGCTTTTATCGTGAAAGAAGAACAGAAAGGCAGCGGTTCGCGGATCTCCCCCTTGAGCGCCCGCGGCTCCCGCTCTGGCTCTCTCTCCCTCCCGGGACAAACGCAAAGACGCCTCCGTCCACGAATGACGTGGGCGGAAGCGCCGGAATACTTGATATGGATAACTTGGATTACCCGACAAAGCCAGCCTCAGTGCGCCAGCTCCGCATAACGGAAGCAGTCCGTCGTATGGTCCATGACCATGCCGGTCGCCTGCATAAAAGCATAACAAATCGTCGAGCCGACGAACGTGAAGCCGCGTTTCTTCAAGTCCTTGCTCAGCGACTCGGATTCCCGCGTGCTGGCAGGCACCTCGCTCAGCGAGGTCCAATGGTTCACCTTCGGCGAGCCGCCGACGAACCGCCATACATACCGGTCGAAGCTGCCAAACTCGGCTTGCGTCTGCAAAAACGCACGGGCGTTCCGCACCGTTCCGGCCAGCTTGAGCCGGTTGCGGATCAACCCGGCGTCCTCCAGCAGCGCGGCCAGCTTGTCCTCCCCGTATCTGGCCACTACTGCCGGCTCGAAGCCATCGAACGCCTCGCGGTAGCGGTCTCTTTTTTTCAACACCGTATACCAGCTGAGACCGGCCTGCGCGCCTTCCAAAATGAGCATTTCAAACAGCTTGCGGTCTTCATGAATCGGCACGCCCCACTCCTGATCGTGATACGCTGCATACAACGGGTCGTGATTGACCCAGCCGCAGCGGCATGTTGGCTCTGTCATGTTTTTCCGTCCCTTCTCGCCCGTTCGCCAGAACCCTGTGGCTCAAACGTTTGTCTACGATCAAGCATAGCACACCTGCAGCGGTGCTGTCGCCCAAGCTCCGGCTATTCGGCTTGCCCGGCCCGTGCATACTTTAGCCTCCGGCTGCGTATCAACTACCATGAGCCATTTACAAAGCCAAGGGGATGAGAATCGTGCGAATAAACAAGGAATCGTATACGTTGTATGAACAGCAAACCTCCCGTGCGCTGATCCGCTGGGAGAAGGAGCTGCTCAAGCCGCCCGGCTTGCTGGAGAAAACCTCGCGTTCCGTTCAGTCGCGCATCAACCAGGTCATTCCGGAGAAGGTACATGCCGCGATTACAGCAGCCGTCAAAGGGATCGTGCAAACCGCGTTATTTACGATGGACTACACGCCGAAAACCGCTCCGCTCACGGACCTCTCCCTCGCGCTGCGCGATGCGCGCGCCGAAGAGCTGCTCAGCTTCTACAAAAAGCTGGCCGCCGCCGAAGGAGCGGGAGCCGGGGCAGGCGGCTTGCTGCTGGGCCTGGCGGACTTTCCGATTTTGATCGGGATCAAAATGAAATTTCTGTTCGAGCTGGCCCATGTGTACGGGCATTCGACACAGGATTACCGGGAACGGCTGTACATTCTATACATGTTCCAGCTCGCCTACTCCGGCCACGAGAAAAAGCCCGCGCTGCTTGCGACCCTCCACAGCTGGCCCGACTATGCGCAGACGCTGCCTCCGGGCGAAACCGTCGGGGAGCAGGTGAACTGGCGGCAGCTGCAGCAGGAATACCGCGACACGATTGATTTCCGCAAGCTGCTGCAGCTGGTTCCCGGCATCGGAGCCGTCGTCGGCGCCTGGGCCAATTACGGCCTGCTGGAGGAGCTGGGGCAGACGGGCATGAACGTGTACCGGCTCCGCTGGCTGCAGGAGCTTTGAATCCCGGTCCGCAGCCGCGACAGCTCAAGCCGGACCATCGTCTCCGCTGACAGACAGTCCGACTTGTATGCGCAGGTTCAAATCCGGAAGCGGTAGCCCGCGCCCCAGATCGTTTCAATATATTGCGGATTGGACGGGTCCTGCTCCAGCTTCTCCCGCAGCTTGCGGATGTGGACGGTAACCGTCGCAATCTCCCCTAACGCATCCATCCCCCACAGGTGGTCAAACAGCTGCTCCTTGCTGAACACCCGGTTCGGGTTCATCGCCAAATACGTCAGCAGGTCGAATTCCTTTGTCGTGAACGCAACCTCCCGGTCATTCACAAATACGCGGCGGGCCGTCTTGTCGATCAGCAAACCGCGGATGCGCACCTCGTCGTTGCGGGCCTCGCGTCTGCCCATCAGCCGTTCATACCGGGCCAAATGCGCCTTCACGCGGGCGACCAGCTCGCCGGGACTGAACGGCTTCATAATATAATCGTCGGCGCCCAGGCCCAGGCCGCGTATTTTGTCGATGTCCTCCCGTTTGGCCGACACCATTAGAATCGGAATGTCCTTCTCGCTGCGAATACGGCGGCAAATTTCGAAGCCGTCCACCTTGGGCAGCATCAGGTCGAGCAAGATCAGATCATATTCGCTGCTCAGCGCACGCTGCAGCCCGCGATCCCCGCTTAGCTCGATATCCGCTTCATAGCCGTTAATTTCCAGATAATCCCGCTGCAGCTCCGCAATGCTCGGCTCGTCCTCAATGATTAAAATCCGTCTCATCTCCGTCCCTCCGCTCGCTCCGGCTCCGACACAGGCAGCGCCAGGTACACCGTTGTCCCCCGGCCTACGGTGCTTGTCGCCCAGATTCGTCCGCCGTGCTCCTCCATCACCTGCTTGGCAATCGCCAGCCCCAGCCCGCTCCCGCCGGTCGCCGTATTACGCGAGGCGTCCGCCCGGTAAAACCGGTCGAAAATATGCGGCAGCGCCTCCGGGGAGATGCCCTGCCCGTTATCCTCTATTTCAATGACGGCTTGGCCGTCACTTGCTTTCACTGCCATGCGGATCGTGCAAGCTGCTTCATCGCTGTATTTGATCGCATTGCCGATGACATTCAGCAGCACACGCTTGAGCTTCTCGCGGTCAGCCGTCACCAGCAGCGGCACAGCGGGCAGCTGGCTGAGCTGAAAGCTGGCTCCCTTTTTCTCCAGATCAAACATCAGCTCCTGGGCGCAATCCTGCACATACGCGCTCAGATCCACCGTCTCGAACTGGAACGGCACCTTGCCGAGATCCAGCTTGGAGAACAAAAATAATTCATCAATCAGCCGGTCCAGATCGACCGCTTTGTTGTAAATCGTCTTCACGTACCGGTCCAGCTTGTCGGGCGAATTGGTCACCCCGTCCATAATCCCTTCCACATAACCCTTGATCGCCGTCACCGGCGTCTTCAGATCATGCGAGATGTTGGAAATCAGCTCCTTGCGGTTTTCCTCATATTGCAGCTGCAGCTGCACAGACTGCTTGAGCCTGCGCCGCATCTCCTCGAAGGCGCGGCTAAGCTCGCCGATCTCATCCCTTGATTGGGGGACGACCTGAAAATCCAGATTGCCGTCCTTGATCTCCTCCGCAGCGCGCTTGAGCGCCCGGAGCGGCCGGATGATGCTGCGCGACACCAGATACGTCAGTGCGCCGTTCGTCAGTACAAGAATCGCAATAAACGCAAAAAAGGCGGTAGCGGAAAATTGGCGCAAGTACTTTTGCAGCGGGCTGCCGTCCAGGTAAATGAACACCGTCCCTTTTCCCTGATCCGTGAACAAAAAATCCGATTGATGCGTCATCCACAGCGCTCCCTTGCCGGGCTTGAATTTTTCGGAGCCGCTGCCGTAGGGGGGAAGCTGAGCCAGGCTGCTCGACCCGCTTTCCTTCGCCGTCGGGGAAGCGTACACAATCTGATCGCCCTTCCGAATGATCAACCCCATGTTGATCTTGTGCAGCCGCTCCTCCAGCTCCTGCGCGAAGGCCGCATCCAGAAACTGATCCGGACTCACTTCGGATTTCGCTTGGACAAAAGCCGCGATCTCCGCTTCCTGTTCGACCACCCACTTGATCGCATTGCCGTGCCCGGACACGGCATCGACCTGGAATACCGACTTGAGGCTGCCCAGCATCGCGACAGCGATCAGGATGACGGCCAGCACAGAGAGAATGAGCGGCACCACAAGCATTGCCACATAGGATAGCACCAGCCGCAAGCGAATCGACATCCGGATCAGAACTCCTTTTTATCAAACTGGTAAAACCCTGCCGTAAAAAACAATATACTACACGCCGTCAGAAACATAAAGATGCTGGACAGCTTTCCGTCGCCCGTCGGTCCGCCAAGCCAAAGCAGATGCCAATCCATATACGCCGTCGGGGAATACACGCCAGCCTGGGGTACGAAAAACGCCGCCACCTTAAGGCCGATGTACAACAGCAGGCTGACCGTCAGCGCCGTGCTGCTGCTTGCGAACAGCTGCGCCACACAAACCGCCGCAATACTGAGCACGGCCAGCGGCACCATTGCCGCCCCATAAGCAAGCAGCCAATCGAGCACCGTTCCCGGCCCGCCGAAATGCTGAAAAAACAGCGCTGAGCCAACTGAGGACAGCAAGCCGGCGACCAGATACAGCGCCAAGTACAGCAGCAGCGCCAGCTGCTTGGCTGCAAACACGCTAAACCGGCTGACCGGACGGGTCAACGTCAGCTTCATCGTCCGGTCGCCGATCTCCCCGGAAAACACATCTGCCGCCCCGATCGCGACAAACAAGGGTAAAAACACCGTTGTCAGCACATTCAGCATCAATATCGGAAAGTCGGCGGAAGCGATCGCCCCGATCCCGATGCCGCTTTGGAACGACGAAAGCAAGCCGCCAGCGAGGATCGGCAGCGCGAGTACAACCGCGAGGAAAAATAACGTTCTCCGTCTGGCCGCCAGCTTGACGCATTCATTGTATACACTTGCCTTAAAGCTATGCATGAGCAGCCGCCCTCCTGACCTGTTCAAGCTCCCGCAAGTACGCCTGCTCCAGCGTCCCGCCCGCCGCCTGCAGCTCCGCGACAAACGCTTCGCGCACAAGCCGCCCTTCATGAATAATGCCGATCCGGTTGCACATCAGCTCCATTTCGTGGATCAGGTGACTGGAGATCAGGAACGTCGTCCGCTCCTGCCCGGCCAGCCGCAAAATCAGCTCGCGAATCTGCACCGTCCCTTCGATGTCCAGGCCGTTGGTCGGCTCATCGAGAATCAGCAGCTCCGGCTTCGACAGCATCGCCGCCGCCAGACCAAGCCGCTGCTTCATCCCGAGCGAATAACCGGCGACCTTCTCCTGCGCGTATGGCGTCAGGCCGACCAGCTCCAGCACCTCGTCGATCCGCGACTGCCCAATACCGGGATAAAAACGCGCCGCCAGCTCCAGATTGCGTCGCCCGCTCATATACGTGTACGCCTCCGCCGTCTCGATCAGCACGCCGACCTTCGCCATGGCCTGTTCATACTGCGTTGCTACGGCATGCCCGAACAGCCTGACCTCGCCCTGGTCCGGACGGCTGAGCCCGGCCATGATTTTCATGACCGTTGTTTTCCCCGCCCCGTTCGGGCCGAAAAAACCGTAAATATCTCCCTGCTGCACCGTCATCTGAATATTCTCGACACCGCGGCGGTTGCTGTAGCGCTTCGTCAGCTGCCTGACCTCTGCGACTGGCTTCATCGTGACTCACCCTTTACGTTACAGATTACCTTACAGACGTAGAGCGGAGGGGGAAGCGTATCAGGCTTTCCGCCTCCGTTTGTTTCTGCGCGCCGAATGAGGCAAGCTCCCTGTGGAGCTTCGGGCGGGCAGGCTAGCTTCGCGTGAGCTATTCGCTCTTGCCGCCCCAGCGCTTATGGGAAGGTCCTTCCAGCTTGACATTCTCCACTTGCTTGCCGGACAAATCAACCGTATCCGGCGTCGTATTGTTCAGGCTCGACAGCGTCATTCCTACATTCACCACAACATCATGATCGGCTCCTTGTGCATCCTTGCCGGAAATACGCAGCTCGGCCGACTGGTTCGTCAGGTGGTTATCGGCGTCCACTGTTGCATTTACTTCGACGACATCAAGCTTAATGTCGCTCACCAGCTGCGGCATACTGCTGCGCAAGGTTTGGAGATCCACGCCAAACGTGTCTGCCTTCGTTGGCAGACTTGTGCTCGTCTGAGCCGAAGTCCCATGCTTGATCGCCAGCGAACCCAGCGTGTTCACTACTGGCGAAATTTGGCTGCCGGACAGCTTGAAATGCAGATCCTTCACGTTCCCCGCGCCCTCGCTCATCGTGACATAATTTTTCAGATTGCCAACGAGCGCATCGACAACCTGCTCCACCTCGGCGACCGTTTGCGCATCGGGTGCATGCGAAGCACCGTCATGCTCCCGCTGAAGCTTGCCTTTTCGCTCTCCCAGCTCCAGTACCTTATACACGTCCGAATCCTCTGTTTTCACAATTTGCTTCCCGTCCTGGTTATACAGATGCACCGTCTGCGTATCCGCGCCGCTCGTCACCGCCACCTCGGCGCTGCCTGAGCGACTGCCGCGATCCTGTTTCATCGTAGACGTCACCTTCAGCAGCGAATTGCCGTTGTCCTGCACCGATACGAGTACCTGACGGGTCACATTGTCCACCCGGGCCGTCTGCTTCACCGCCGACTTAAACGTCTCATAGCCCGGCGTTTCGCCGACCCCTGCGTACACGCTTGTCACCAGCATCATACCGCCTACCGCCACGCCCAGCCCCATCATTGCCAGCTTCTTGTTCATCGTTTGCTGCTGCCTCCTTTTTCTTCTTGGCTTGCCAGAATGCCGGGAAACCACGTTGCCTTGTTTCATCGTTGCGCTGCCTCATTGCTGCTTCCCTGACTCTATCTTATCCGATTGCCGTTAACTGCCGCTAAACCAGTTCTAAAGCGGAGGTAAAACAATTCTTAAAATTTTATAAACTGGAAGTGGTGGACGGGGAATGGATGGGAGGGATGGGAGGGATGGGAGAAGTAAAAGCCGTCCCGGTTCGGACGGCTGGTGGTGTTGGTCATATTACTTTACTCACGGATGATTTGAAGAGGTTGCAAATCTTCTACATTTGCTGGGCGATGTTGCTGAGTCAACCGCTCTACGCAGTTGAGCGGTTTCGATTCCCTATATTTGTCGGGTCACGTTGCTACCGACGTCAATGGCCGCCAAAAAATCGAGACGCAACGCGGGTTTGCAGCTACGCTGTATAGGGTCTGGCTTCGCTTTTTTTCGAGGATCGAAAGTTTGCTGAAAAAGTGGCTCAATCCTCGAAAACCCGCCGGAAAGTCTTGGAGGAGTCTTTTCGGCAGCCTTAGCCCTGCCTCCTTACTTTACCCCAATCCTCCAGGACGCGAAATTCTTATTGGCGTTTTTTGCAGCTCACACCCTGGAAACACTCACACCTCACAAATGTTCTCCAGTATGCTTTTTCAAAGCTTGGATCGAGCCGCAGCTTACGACTTTATTTTCTCATCCAGCGGCTTTCCGTCCTAAATCGTAGCAGCAAATCCCCTTCCCGATCACTGGTATTTAGCGAACAATATAATAAAGGAATCTAGGAATCAAAGAACTTGTACTGTTTGGAATAAAAGAAGTCAAGGAGGACTAGACTATGGCTATAAATCATAAGGAACATCATGCTTTGACGTTTGACGGGTTGTGAAGCCAGAAAAGCGCCGTGAATCCCTCCTTTGGGAGACGGCGCTTTCTTCGTCTTTGTAGACACAACATCATCGTTCATCAAAATCAGTGATCCATCTAACAAGCTTCCTTCGCGATTGGCCTCCACCAGCCAAGACTACAGCTTAATTTCAAACCAATGCTTGTGGCTACGCCGTACAGGGTCTGGCTTCGCTTTTTTTCGAGGATTGAAAGTCTGCCGAAAGAGTGGCTCAATCCTCGAAAACCGGTCGGAACGCCACTGCTGGAAGCCCAGCACCGAAGCCCCTATTGCTCGTCAGCATTCACTCTTATTTCCTAATACCCTAATAATCCAAATACTGAAACCCCTATAGCAGCCAGCCCTATTCAACAAGCCTACTCCAACAAAGTGACCTATCTGTCCGCTCCTCTCATGCAGACCAGTCCGCTTCAAGCAACTCACCCGGTCTACTCTAATCGCCACGCTCTCCCTATTCACTATGCAGCTCCATATAAAACACCGACAAAAATCTCCGCACGTTAATCCGGCACTTCGTGGTCTTTTCGTCCTGCTCCAGCTCCTGCATGCGCAGCCGCACCTCTTGAAAGTCGAATAGCCGCGGCGCGAAATGCTCGAATGTCGGATTCCCGTAATCCGACAAGCCAAGTGAGGACAAGTGCGTGAACGCCTGCAGCACCATCCGGCGAATACGCTGCTCCATCGCGCGCACCTCGCGCTGCAAGTCGCCTGTCCCGCCGTCCGGCTCGGCCAAGCCGCTGCCCGGCGCTTGCTCTTGCCGCTGACGCTGCCGCGCATCAGCCGAAGTAGAGGCCGAAGCCCGACCGTCTCCAGCCGCAGCCAAGCCCGCCTCTGCTGCTGCAGCGCTTGCGCCTTTGCTCGCCCCCGTCCCATTCGCTCCACCGCCCGCGCCCGCAGCACCCACCGCTGCTGCACTCGCCGCCCCGCTCGCTCCGCCACTCGCCAGCGCCGCCGCTGCCCCACCCGCGCCGCCGCCCGTCTGCTGCATCCTTTGCAGCGTCTGGATGTACAGCTCCTTGAGCTGTAGATCATGCAGCGGCTCGCCGCTCCGTCCTTCCTTCTGCAGCCACTGCATAATCAGCAGCAGGTCAGGCGCTCCCGCTTCCCCGGCAATGCCGAGCTGCAGCATCAGCTGCTTGACCCTCTGCTCCAATGCGCTTTGCTCATAGGAGCTATAGGTGGGACTAACGCTCCCTGCACCTGCTCCTGCGCCTGCGTCACTTAACCCGTTGCGAGCAGCGAGGCCGCCGGGAGCAGGCTCTGCACCGGCGCTGTCCAGCAGCTGCAGCGACTTGCGGATCGAGTGCAGCGACACCGCCAGCGAAATATGATGGGCTACCCGCTTCAGCACGGACAGCACCTCCAGCCGATTGATCGGCTTATGAATGAATGTATCTATGCCCTGCTGGTAAGCCTCGCCGATCATCTCTTTATTTTCAACCTGTGAGATCATGATGAACCGTCCGGTGAACCCGCCGGCCTGCAGCTTGCGGATCGTCTGAATGCCGTCCATGCCGGGCATCAGCAGATCAATCAGCACCACATCGATGCCATACAGCTGGTCGCTCGACACAAGCGCGCCGTCCTCCGCCTGTCCCGTCACCTCGCCAAGTCCGCTTTCATGAATGATCCGGTCCAGCATCCGCCGCACGACCGCATCGTCTTCAATCAGGAAAATTTGGAGCATCGGAAGCGCCCTCCCTTTTCAATAGTTGATTCGTCGGTACACGCACCTCGAAGCAAGCCCCCCGCCCGCGCGAGCTCAGCTCGATTCGCCCGTCCAGGCTGTGGACGATGCCTCTCACATGGGTCAAGCCGATGCCGGTTGAGGCGTTCCCGTCTCTATCATACTTCGTCGTATAGCCGGATTGAAATACCCATTCCTGCTCCTCCTCCGGGATGCCCGGCCCATCGTCCTGCACGCGGAACACCAGCTCCCGCCCGTCCAGCGCAACCGTCAGCTCAATCCTGCCAGCCGCCCCGCTTGCCTCAACCGCGTTAGCCACGAGATTATTGAGCACGGACAGCAGCTCGTAGATCCGCGAGGTCGCCAGATCAACGCCGCACTGCTCGTCAACCGCAATCCGCTTGCCCAGCATCTCCGCATAGTTGCGGTTCGTGTTGACAACCAGCCGGCACAGCTCGGCAATCGAAATCCGCTCGGCCAGCTCCTCCTGATGCATCAGCTTGGACAACCCGGCCAGGATGCGCTGCGAATCCTTCTTTACCTCATGAACATGCTCCGCGACGCGAAGCGCCACAGGCGCGCTGTCATGCCGGTCCTCGCCAAGCCGCCGGTACAGCTGGTAGCTTTCCCGCGTAATATCCTCAAGATGAGCCATCGACTTGCGCAAATAGAACGCTTCCTCGTACAAATTCGTATTCATCATCCGCAGCCGTTCCAGCTCCTGCCGACGGAACTCCCCGACAGCGCGCACCTGACGGATCGTGAAATTGTTGTAAAGGCCAACCGTAAACAAGCTGCGAAGCGAGCCAAACAGCAGCAGCAGCGGCAATGTCTGCCAGGTCGGCGCAACGGGGTCGCCCAGCGCCTGCCGCGCCAGCAGCTCAACTACGTTGGAAATAAAATCAAGTCCCGTCCCGATCAGTCCGACACGGAACGGGTAATCCAGATGGCTGCGCGCGTTGCTCAGATGCAGCAGCACCGTAAACGTAATATAGAAGACAGCCGACGGCAGATGAGCATGCAGGCTGTCCGCAAACGGCAGCCCATACGCCAGCTTGTCCAGCCCGGTGCGGAAGCAAAGGATGAACAGCACCGTCAAGAAGCCGGTGGACAGCACCGGGACAGAGCGGAACCACAGCAAGCCGAAAAAAAACGCGGCAATGCCCAGCGAGAAACGGAAGGAGCCGCCAAACGGATTGACCTTCATTTCCCCGAAAAAGGCCGTTGCCAGCATAATCACCCCTATAATAACAAGCTTCTCCCGCACGCTCATTCACTCCCTTCGTCCGTTATGGGGGCTGCCCCGGCATGAACCGGTTTAAAACCGTCAGGAACAGGAAAACCGCCATCTCTAGTGTACAAGAAAATGGCGGTCCTTCATGCATAAAAATTAACCGAGGTCAGGAAACACGGCGCTCCAATCTTCTCGACAGCACCGACAGCGCATAATTGACAGCGAAGTACATGATGGCGACCGCGACGAAAATCGGGATGACGTAGTTGACATTGCGTGCGTTAATGATTTGCGCGTGGTTCATCAGCTCTGGCAATGCAATGACAACCGCCAGCGACGTATCCTTGAGCAGCGAGATGAATTGGCTCACCATCGGCGGCACCATCCGGCGCAGCGCCTGCGGCAGCAAAATATGCCACAGCGTCTGCACGTAGGTCAGACCGGACGAACGAGCCGCCTCCACCTGCCCCCGGTCGACGGATTTCAGACCGCTGCGCACGATTTCGGCGATCATCGCCGATTCGAAGATGACGAGTGCCAGCACAGCGGCGAACATTTTATCCAGCTTGAACCCGATCTCCGGCAGCGCGAAGTAGGTGAAGAAGATGATCAGCAGAAGCGGCAGGTTCCGCACCGTCTCGACCGCGAGCACCACGAGCCAGGAGACGACCGGAATTTTCGCGAAGCGGAGCACGCCCAGCACAACGCCGAGGATAAAGCTAAACACAATCGCGTAAAATGCGACCTCCAGCGTAACCCCGAAGCCCTGTAGCAGAAACCTCAGATGCTCGGGAGCGTATGCGCCGATAAAATCCATTTGTCTCCCCCCTCTAGCGGTTCACTTCCAGACGGCGCTCCAGATAGCCGACCAGCAAGCTTAATGGAATCGTCAGCGCCAAATAAAACAACGCCACGAAAATATAGACATCGAAGGTAATGAAGGTTTGCGTCGACACAAGGTCGGCGAAATACATCAGATCCAGCCCGGCAATGACACCGAGGATCGAGGAATTCTTCACCAGGTTAATAAACTGGTTGCCGATCGGCGGAATCACGATTTTGATCGCCTGCGGCAAAATGATGTAGGTCATCGCCTGGACGTAGGTCAGGCCCGACGAACGGGCCGCCTCCAGCTGTCCTTTGGGCACCGACAGGATACCTGCGCGGATCGTCTCCGCAATAAAAGCCGACGTGTACACCGTCAAGCCAAGCGTCCCCGCCACGAACGGCTCCAGAACGATGCCCACCGCCGGCAAGCCGACGAAAAACAGAAAGACAACGAGCAGCAGCGGAATGTTGCGGAGAAATTCCACGTAGGCCGCGCCGAGTCCGTTCAACACCCGGTAGGGCGCGATACGGAACACAGCCAGCACCGTCCCCAGCAGAAAGCTGCCGATCAGGGCAAGCACGCTTGCCTTGACCGTGTTGACGAACCCTTCCGCATACATGCCCCAATGCTCGGTCAGCACGGTCAGATCAAGCATGCGCTCAGCTCCTTTGGCGAATTAGTTGTGCGGCTTGGCGCCGATCCATTTTTCGTACACTTTATCGTATTCCCCGTTCGCCTTCAGTTCCTTCAGCGTATCGTTGACTGCCTTCACGAACTCGTCGTCGCCCTTCTTGATCGCGATGCCGTATGGCTCCTCGGTGAACGTACCCTCGGTCACACGGAAGCTCGGGTCCTGCTTCGCCATCCCGAAGAGCAGCGCATTGTCTGTCGTCAGCGCGTCGCCTTGTCCGGCCTTGAGCGCCGTGAACGCCTCCGCGTAGTTTTCAAATTCCAGCACCGTCGCGTCCGGAGCCTTGGCCCGGATATTGGCCGCCGAGGTGGAGCCCTTGGCGGTGACGACCTTCGTGCCCTTCTTCATATCCGCGATCGACTGGATCGGGCTGTCCTTCTTCACCAGGAACGATTGACCGGCCATAAAATAAATATCCGAGAAGTCCACTTCCTTCTTCCGATCCTCCGTGATCGTCATCGTCGCGATGATCGCGTCAATCTCACCGTTGCGCAGCATCGGGATACGCGTTTTGGACGTCACTTCCTTCAGCTCGATTTTGTTTTCATCGCCGAGCAGCTTCTTTGCAATCGCCTTCGCGATGTCGATATCGAAGCCCTCGACCTTACCGGAAGCCGGGTCCTTCAGCCCGAACAGGTTCAGATCGTATTTGACGCCAACGACGAATTTATCCCGTTTCTTGATCTCGCCGAGCGTTCCCGCTCCGGCACTCGCCGCTGCACCGTCGCCTGCTTTGCCTGTTGAGGCCGGTTCGACCTTCGTACAGGCAGTCAGCGCTGTCGCTCCAAGCAATAAGGCAAGCGTAAGACCGGTCAGGCTTCTCCATGTTTTCTTCATCGTGCATCCACCCTTTTCTCGAATTTGTAATTCCGGCTGCCGTGCAGCCGCCGGGCTGATCAATGATTCAGAATACGGCTCAGGAACAGCTGCGCCCGTTCCTCGCGCGGCTGGGCATAAAACTCCTGCGGATGCGCCTCCTCCAAAATGCGGCCCTGGTCCATAAAGACGATCCGGTCCGCCACCTCGCGGGCGAAGCCCATTTCGTGCGTGACGACGACCATCGTCATCCCTTCCTTGGCCAGCGTCTTCATGATGTCGAGCACCTCGCCAATCGTCTCCGGGTCGAGCGCCGAGGTCGGCTCATCAAACAGCATAACCTTCGGCTTCATCGCCAGCCCGCGGGCAATCGCCACCCGCTGCTGCTGGCCGCCGGACAGCTGGGCCGGATAGCTGCCGGCTTTGTCCGCAATGCCAACCTTTTGCAAGTAAAACATAGCCGTTTCCTTCGCCTCTGCCTCGGAGACGCCGAGCACCTTGACCGGGGCGAGCATGATGTTTTGCAGCACCGTTTTATGCGGATACAGGTTGAAATGCTGAAACACCATGCCAATCTCGCGGCGGAGCTTGTTCAGATCCGTGCTGCGGTCATTTACCTTGACCCCGTCCACGATCAGCTCGCCGCTCGTAATCGTTTCGAGCTGATTGATACAGCGGACAAGCGTGCTTTTGCCGGAGCCGGACGGACCAATGACGACGACGACCTCGCCCTGATTGATGTGCAAATGAATGTCCTTGAGCACGTGAAAGCTGCCGTAATGCTTTTGCACCTGATGAAAGCTGATCAAAGGTTTCGCCTCCTTTGTTGCATTTCCATGACGTTTTATTGAATATTGTGTGAATTTATTGTAAAATCCGCCCTACCCGTTTCTACCGGAAACGACGAAAGAAACTTCAAGCGCAAAAAGCCGATGCTTCGCCCGCAGACGATCATCGGCTACACTCACCTTTAGGTAAGTAGCTGTACGAAAAGTGCATACTTATCTTTTTGAAGCAGGAGCTTTATACTCAAGCTGTTGCATACAAGGCGAGGAGGACAACATTTTGAAGACACTTATTGTCGTAGCCCATCCAAGTATCGAAACATCAGCGATCAACAAACGATGGGTCCAGGAGCTTAACAAACATCCTGAAGCATACACCGTGCACGAGTTGTATACGGCTTACCCGGACGGACTGCTGAATACAGCAAACGAACAACAATTAATCGAGGCTCATCAGCATCTTGTGCTGCAGTTCCCAATCTATTGGTTCAACTGCCCTCCTCTGATCTCGATTGGATCACAAGCAAAGAAGAAGTATGTCCTGTAGAAGGAGATACTTCTTCTGATTTGATGCATGAAAGCTACTCGCGTGTGGCAGAGGCCGGAGCGAAAACAGAAGCGGAAGCAGGCAACCGGTTTTGCTCTCCCCACCTGCACATCAGGTCCAGCAGCGGGACAAGCGATTGCCCTCGTTCAGACAAATAATATTCAACCTTCGGAGGCACTTGGGGAAATTCCTTGCGAATGATGAGTCCGTCTGCTTCCATTTCCTTTAGCATAACGCTTAACGTTTTAAAGGAAATGCTGCCTATGCTTCGCTTTAGCTCGTTATGTCTCATCACTTTATGCTCATATAGCCAATACATAATCACCATTTTATATTTTCCGCCAATTAAGGACAAGGTGTATCCGAAGCCGGTCTCTTTTAGCTTCACACCCGTTGGAACGCAAGTTTCGGTTTCGGTCTCACTCACAGATTATTTCCGCCCCCTCGATCACGCTCCCAGCCTACCTACCCCACACTTTGCGCCTGATGAAACGAATAATTCGACGAGTGCGCCGCCTGCAGCTGCACCGGCTTCCCTTCATTCCACCAGGTTACACGCAGCTCCGGGTACAACGCAGCGAGATGCGCCGCCTGCTCGGCGTCGCTTTCCACATAGTGGGTAAAGCCCAGCTCCAGTGCGCGCTTGCCCTTCCAACGGGCGGTGCTTTCCGATGTCGGCTCGATAATCTCATCGTCGCGAAACACGGCCGGTACGGCCAAGCCATGCCGGTGCAGCCAAGCCAGCGTCCGTTCGCGGTCCACCAGCGGGCGTCCGGTTACGATCATATCCCCTTCCGCCACCTGCGGCGCATACGGGGCCGGTCGGAGCGTGTCGCGCAGCGCGAGCGCATCGTCCAGGCTTTCCCGGTAATGCGCGGACTCCACATCACGGACAAATACACCGTCCATATCCCATGCGGTCCGTTCATACGTATGATCCGCCTCCACCTGCAGCTCCTCCACGGCCTGCTGATTGATGCGGTACCGCTCCCACGGCAAAATAAACCGCGCATCCGTTCCTTCATAATAGAAGCAGCTGTAATCCGGCAACGAAGCGGACAACTGGTCCCGGCACACGACAAGCGTAGAGCAAGAGTAAGCCATGTTTTGCAGAAATGCCTTGCAATCCAGCAGCGTATTACCGCTGCCCGCAAAGTCCTCACACAGCAGCAGCGAAGCGCCCGCCGGCGGCAGCTGTCCGATCGGCACAACCTCGCGGCTAGAGCGGTCATACCGGACAAAATAAAAAGGGACTCCGGTCAAAAAAGCCAGATGAATGCCAGCAAACGCTCCGCCTCGCAAAATAATCATGATGCCGTCGAACTGAGCCTGCCGGATTTCCTCGGCGAGAGCATCCAATCGCAATGAGATGGACGTATAATCGAGATAAAGATGACGCTTGTTCAAATTAAGTAGCTCCTTCGGTGATCTGCCTGCACCTGCGGCAGCAATCTGGTACCCCTAGTTTACCTAACGCCGGATAGCGGAAGCAAGCGTTTTTCGCTGCCAGTAAGATGAAGAAGGCGTATGCTGTTCGTCCTGCCAACCTCTTAGCACCAGTCTCCTGAGTTTCTCCCTCATGATATCCGTTCCACTGTAATGGCTGTGCACGATGTATGGAGTTCGGCCCAGTTGAATCTCGCGTATTGATCCGCTTTCCATCGCCTTTTGTCCTTCATCCACCTTCCTTTTGTTAGATCCCGGCAATTCGGTCGAAGTAAAAAAGGGGAGGAAGTGCCTGCTGTTATCCATCACACATGCCTCCTTGCTGCAAATCTGCTGCTCTCCGTAACAAGGAGCAGCATCGAATTTCTCTTTCTATAAGCCTGTTCATTTTGGGGGCAGAATCGGGTAGGAGAGGCAATAGTTTTCTCGCTCAATCGAAAAATCTTGAAAGCAAAAAGCCGCTATAGGGTGCTAACGCCTTTTTGCTGAAAACTATCATTGGACATACGGCCTACCCAGTCACTTCCAGCTCGGCTTCGAACACATTCCTTTTTGTCCTCTACCTAAGTCAACCTTGGCATGAAAAAGCAGCTCGCTTCTCTACAGGGCAACTGAGCAGCAATGCGACTCTAACTTGAGAGCCATGAAATTTTCATGAAGCCTTTCCTATGCTGATGATTTACCATTACTCCTTGCAGAAACTCGAAGAAGCAGTCTTATTGCTAAATTTTAGAATATTACAATGTTTCCACTATCCCGCTGTGGTGGTCTAACGGCTAGCTGTACAACGCAAAGAGGACACCTGATTTGGCGCCCTCTTTTTCGTTAACTTTGTGCTTGGTAGTTCACCGAATCTATTAATTAATTTTAACTATAGTTCTCCCGACATGCGTTCCCTGTTCAATTGCGGAGAACGTACTGCCTGATTCATCTAATTCAATTTCATGAATGCATAATGAGTCCATGATATGCCATTCATCCGCAAATCGCTTCCATATATGAGTGATGAGTGCGCTTTTCTATGGGATAATTTACGGAATCAACGCCAAGTATATTCACTCCGCGTAGTATGAATGGAAGCACCGTCGTCTCCATTTTAATACCGCCAGCATTGCCACACATGCTGATACTTCCACCATAGTATATTTGAGGAATTAGAGCAGATGCCACATTCCCGCCTACTGTATCAAGTACATAATGGAATCGCTGCTGCCCCAAAGGTTTTGATTTCTCTGCTATCACATCTTCCGGGTAAACAACTTCTTTCGCTCCAAGTGATAAAAACAGCCTTTCTTCTTGTTTTTTGCGACTTAGTGCAGATATATTTTTATAGCCGCTTTGCGATAAAAGCCGAAGTGCCACACTACCCACACCGCCAGAAGCTCCGGTTACCAAAATTTCAGGCTGTTCAGATTTTGTCATCCCTTTGCTTTCCAACGTATCAATTGAGAGGGCGGCAGTAAAACCAGCTGTACTGATGACCATTGCATCACGCAAGGAAAGCCTGCTTGGAAGTGGAACAATCCATCTTTCGGAAACTTGCACATACTCCGAAAAACCGCCCGTATGTGTCATTCCCATTTCAAAGCCAGTCACTAAAACCTCTTGCCCGACTTGAAATGCGTCTGTGTTGCCCCTTGGAAGGCGGGTTGCTTAGTTTGGATTCGCGAAAACGGCACACCTCATAGTTTTTGAAAACTCTTTTTGAGACCGGTCATCAGATGCAACGCTGCCTATATGAAGAGCAGTAAAACGGTGAGCATGCATACAAAGATCGCAGGCGCGGTTTGAACCAGTGTATCCTTGACTCGAATATGCGATGCAATGGCCGCAAACATCGTTAACGACAATAATAGGCCAGATGCTGCCGTCGCCGAGGAGAACCAAAAGCCTGTAATTAATCCAATGCTCCCCATTAATTGAACAATTCCTGCCAGAATGCGAATGCGTTTGGGCAATCGCAAATGCTTAAAGCTTCTTTTGTATGAAGACCAGCCGAGTAGCTTGCCAGAGCCGGAGAAAAGGAAAAGAATAGCGAGAAGCATTTGCACTACAAGGAACAAAATCATATTATATCTCCGCCCTCATCGTTTTTTTGTTGGACTTGCGGGGTAGAAATAAAGTTCCGACAGCAGCAGCCGCCAGCAGCACTCCGGCCGTTATCGCAATCGCGTATGCCGTCCCTGTCAGGATGGCATGCTGGCTTACATAACCAAAAAACACGAAGGTCGTCGGAAGAGACACCGCGATGCCCGTCAGCATCCCTGGAGAATATTCACGAAAACGAACGGCCATGACGATATGAAACAATGCATTAAGACCGACATGAAGCTGAAATCCTGCAACTATAATGATCCAGACGCCATTGCTCTCCTCCGCCGTTGCCATGACGGAGCATACTAACAAAACAATCAACATAATAGATTGGATGACGGCATGCTGCATGGCAGACATATCTCGAAAATGACGGGTCGACCACGATGAGAATTCGGGCAGTTCCTCTATTGTGTGTACCAATAAAGCGATATAAGGCAGCCATAAAACCAGGCTTGCGTACTCTAGCATTGCTTATCTCCTCCATTTTTTGTTTGAACGTTCATTCAACAATATTTCAAAAAAAATCATCTCCTTCCCTCCGACAAATAAGCTTCGAGCAGCTCTGCAAATGTAAGATAGGCGGCTTCAATATCATAATTCGGGTCCGCCATAAGCTCTAGCGCAAGTCCATCGATGACCACGTTTATAATCGAGGCCAATGCCGATTTGTTGACATGATCGTTATTCGAAAAAGTATCCAAATATTGATGGACAAGACGACGTCCTGCAGCCAGGCTTTCTTTTATTTTTTGTCTACCAGCCTCGCTGCGAAGTCCGATTGCAAACAGCTCGTAACGCAATCGATGCCAGTCCGGGTAGGCATTCACCATCCCCTTGGGAACCTCCAGGGCATGCCGTATGAAATGCTCGCCCTTCGGGATGTCCGCGATCCGTTGCATCTCCTCCGCATATTTAAGACTCTCCATCTGGAATACTTCAAACATCAGATCGTCCTTGCTGGGAAAATAATAATTGATCAAGCCTTGCGCGACACCAGCCTCTCTGGCAATTTCCTTCATCGAGGTTTTATGATATCCTTGCTCGGCAAGCACTTTCAAGGCTGCTGCAACAAGTCTGATCTTGGTGTTGTTATCTGTTTTTGGTCCCATATAAACCCCCTAATGTTGAATGAACGTTCAAACAAATTATAACACTAAATTCCCACAAGTCAACTTCGGGTGAGGAAAACATCAATCCAGAGAATCGGATAGGAGGCTACCTATTAGTTGAGCAGCCGACCTTCCACACCACCGTGCATACCGTTCGGTACACGGCGGTTCAACCGTTTGAGTGCATTTGACGTAGACGCTCGTACTGCGCAGGGAAGTCATAATACCCTGCCTGTGCGAGCCTTTCGTTTGTAACAGAGCGATTCAAGATTGCGCTCCCGGCTATTCGCCAGTAGCCCAGTCTTGTGTTTCCCCATTGGTAGGCCTGTCCTTCCGGTACACCCAGCTTTCGCAGGTTCTTCGCCTTCGTTCTCGGCTTCTTCCACGTGAGCGTCAAATAGCCCCCCCACCTAGCAGACAGATGGGAGCGAGTGTATGATGAAGAAAGATTAGCTGAGACGGCAGTTGTCCGGC
>NZ_JCAMRT010000108.1:0-338 GCF_059821225.1 Paenibacillus sp. sg306046 | reverse complement strand
CTGGAGCGACGGGGATGACTGGAGCGACGGGGATGACAGGCGCGACGGGGATGACAGGCGCGACGGGGATGACTGGAGCGACGGGGATGACAGGCGCGACCGGAATGACTGGAGCGACGGGAATGACTGGAGCGACGGGAATGACTGGAGCGACGGGAATGACTGGAGCGACGGGGATGACAGGCGCGACGGGGATGACTGGAGCGACGGGAATGACAGGCGCGACCGGAATGACTGGAGCGACGGGAATGACTGGAGCGACGGGAATGACAGGCGCGACGGGAGTAACAGGTGAGACCGGGATGACAGGCGCAACAGGAATGACAGGCGCGACGGGA
>NZ_JCAMRT010000107.1:0-513 GCF_059821225.1 Paenibacillus sp. sg306046 | reverse complement strand
ACGGTTCAGGTACCCGCGCGCAACTCCCGGGCCTCCGATGCATAGCTCCCCCAGCACACCTATCGGTACTGGCCTCAGCCTTGCATCGACGATGTAAAAGCGGGCATTCAGCCATGGCTTGCCGATCGGCACATGGCCCGCCTCCGGCAGCTTGGCCAGTGGCTCGTCATAGAAGCTTGAATCTATCGCCGCTTCGGTTACACCATACGCGTTGATGATCCGCGTCTGCTTGCCGAACCGCTCCTGCAGCTTCCGGTAATCCGTCACACTGCAGCTGTCCGAGCTGGTAATCAGCAGTTCCAGTGTTCCGATGTCCAGCCCGTGATCCGCAATATGCTGCATAAACGGGTGAATCAGCGCCGGCGTTGATTCAAACACGGTAATGCCGTAATCGCGAATCCATCCGTACAGACGCGCCGGATCGATCCGGTCTTCTTCGGGGCAAATAACCATCAGGCCGCCGTTATACAATGTCCGGGCTATATCGCCGACAAATACATCAAACGAAAAGCT
>NZ_JCAMRT010000106.1:0-535 GCF_059821225.1 Paenibacillus sp. sg306046 | reverse complement strand
CCGGATTTTGCGGCGACACCTCGACAGGCGTGCGCAGCGGCTCTGCCGGAACGTACTCCTCAATGATCACATGCGCGTTGGAACCGCCCGCTCCAAACGACGAGATGCCGGCGATGCGCGGCACTTCGCGAACCTGACCGCCGATCTCCACCAGCGGGCGCTTCCACTCCGCCAGCTCCTGCTGCACGACGAACGGGGTCGCGTCAAAGTCGATGTTCGGGTTGAGCACCTTGGCATGCAGCGATGGCGCGAGTTGGCGATGCTTCAGCTGTAGCAGCACCTTCGTAACGCCGGCGATGCCCGCTGCGCTCTCGCAGTGACCGATGTTCGACTTGGCCGAGCCGATCGCGCAGGATGGCAGGTTGGCGTTTGCCGTGGCCTGGAAGGCCTTGGTCAAGCCTGCGATTTCGATCGGATCGCCAAGCGAGGTGCCGGTTCCGTGCGCTTCGATGTAGGAGACCATGCTCGGGTCAAGTCCCGCCTGCCGCAGCGCCTGCTCGATCACATTCGCCTGCGCATTCGGGTTCGGGACGGT
>NZ_JCAMRT010000105.1:0-539 GCF_059821225.1 Paenibacillus sp. sg306046 | reverse complement strand
GCAAATACGCGTGTCGTCCGTTTCCCGGTCCATGACCTGAACGCGCGGTTAAACGGCTGGGTGAAAATTTACTGGCTGCTGCCGGCGCCGATCGGCTTATACGACCATGAGTATGAGGTAGAGGTAGGCTTTGGAGCTCCGGTATTGCCCGAAGGTGCGCAGCAGGACCTGGATTTCAGCGCGCTGCATGCGACCAAGGATGAGCTGTCGGGCATGGACAGATACTTTGTCAAGCCAGGCAAGTACAGCGAAGCCAACGGAAAGAAAAAAGTAACGCTGACGCTGAAAGAAAGCACAGTTGTGCCGAGCTTTAAAGTGGAGCAAAACGGCGAATTGACGGAAACGACGGTTATCAGCACAGACACAGCGGCAAATACTCGCGTCGTACAGTTTGAAACGGCTGACCTGAAAGCATTGCTGAATGCGCAGGTGCATGTTTCCACGACGTACAACGGTGGGCCGTACGAAATGGATCATAAGATCCGGTTGAAGCTGTCGGCGGCAGATAAAGCCAGCCTGCAGGCGCTGATCACGTCGGT
>NZ_JCAMRT010000104.1:0-539 GCF_059821225.1 Paenibacillus sp. sg306046 | reverse complement strand
GATACCAGACCCTTGCTGATTGGGTTATTTTTCTATGTGGCGATTTTTCGACAAGAACTTTTGACTGTCCAGATCTTGACAAGTCCTATTGGAGTATCTATTATTATATTATACCATTTAGTCATCCTTTTACTCTTATTCCCTCCAGACGGTCTGGGAATCATTCTATTATTTAATTCTGCGTATAAATTTAAATGGACGATTTTTTCGTCATTGATGCAAAGCCCTTTTCAGGTAGTATTATTTTTCCTACTGAAAAGGGCTTTTTTGTGCTTTTTTCAATAACTAATTTTAATCAGCCGAGTTCCCCCATCATCTGAATGGCGGCTTATAAACAGGGAGCACCAACATTTGAATTATGGAGGTCGATTACAAGAAAAAAAACAATTTTAGTCCCCGTTCCATGAGTACAAAATTGGGGTTGTCCGAAAATTGCTGGCGATTCCAATAAGCTTTACTCTCTAATTAAGGAGCCATTCCTGTAATGAAGTAATTTGAGCTTTGAACGAAAAAAGCACCTCTTGTATACTGGGAAACGT
>NZ_JCAMRT010000103.1:0-551 GCF_059821225.1 Paenibacillus sp. sg306046 | reverse complement strand
GAACCGAGTTTCAGGGGCGATCCTTTGACATGCTCATTTGCCACACGACCGTCGTGTTTAGCCGCTATCTAGTCATGGAATTTGAGCGGCGACAAGCGGGAGACACACGTACGCTCGGCGGGCTATTCTTCTTGTATGCGGATGAAGTTCGTGACCTGGATTACCAGACCGCTCTTCAACAACTTATGTCCTTATTCTTAGATATGGCCAAAGCAAAGAACAAAAGCAGCAAACATACGGTATTGTGTCAACTGCAAGAATGGATAACCGATTTGCCCTTATACATCAAGGGTTTATTCGGTAATTTAAGCTGCGAAAGTTGAGTTATTCATTTTTACAATTGCCCATATATCAGAGGCGGAGGCTCTATCTAATTCCCAATTTTGAGTAGGAAGTAATTTTTTTTAAATCTTTATTAGTGCATTTTTTCTTAAGCCATTTGATGAGCCTGTGGCGATTAGAATATAATCCTCTAAATAACTAGTACAAAGAACCTAAAATAACGTTACTATATTTTCCTGTATGGTATACTCTAGATAGAATCTATCGAA
>NZ_JCAMRT010000102.1:0-593 GCF_059821225.1 Paenibacillus sp. sg306046 | reverse complement strand
GATTACCAGCGTACCCGTGGCGGCGAGCATCCGCGGGATTTTTTGGCGGGATTTAAGGGGTACCTGCATGTGGATGGTTATGCGGGCTATCACAAGGTGAAGGATGTGACGCTGGCGGGCTGCTGGGCGCATGCGCGGCGTAAATACGATGAAGCGCTGAAAGCCGCGCCGGAAGCCAGAGCCAATCCACACAGCGTGGCGGCGCAAGGGCTGGACTGGTGCAACCAGCTGTTTGCGATTGAACGCAAGCTGGTTGAAGTCACACCGGAAGAGCGACTGGCGGCCCGCGAGGAACAAAGTCGTCCGGTGCTGGATGACTATTATGCCTGGTTGCGTCAGCAGAAATCCCGAACGATGCCCAAAAGCCTCCTGGGCCAGGCAATCGGCTACAGCTTAAACCAGTGGGACAAGCTAACGGCCTTTATGAAGAATGGGCGGCTGGAGATCGATAACAATCGCGGGGAGCGCTCGATCAAGCCCTTTGTGATCGGACGAAAGAACTGGCTGTTTGCAAATACACCACGCGGAGCCAGGGCTAGCGCAGCGATCTACAGCGTGATCGAAACAGCCAGAGAGAATGGGCTGCATCCGTT
>NZ_JCAMRT010000101.1:0-597 GCF_059821225.1 Paenibacillus sp. sg306046 | reverse complement strand
AGTAAATTTTCACCCAGCCGTTTAACCGCGCGTTCAGGTCATGGACCGGGAAACGGACGACACGCGTATTTGCACCCGTATCCACATTCACGCGATCGGTTTCCACCAACGCGCCTTCGCGTTCTGTTTTAAACGACAAAATTTCTGCGTGCTGCTTCAATTTAAACGAGATGTACTTCTGATCCCCCGCCACGGTCAGCTTTCCGCTGTCCTTGTCCACATAATCGTACATAACGGAGTTGTCAGAAGTTCCTTTTTTGTAAATATGAAATGGAATGGCATATTCGCCGTCCGGAAGCTGGCTTCCTCCGCCTCCGCCAGGCACAGTCACAATCACAGATGCTTCAAAAGCTGTCACAGCCTGCTGTAGCGCAGCTGCAGCTGCATCTACGCTTTGCTGCGGCGCTACCGCGTTGTTTGCCGTTACTTTAGCTTCATCAATTGCCGCTTGCAAAGTGCTCTTCGCGCCTGTCGGATATTGCCCGACTGCGTTGCCTTCTACTGCTGCATCGTGCTTGCTTTGTACCGACGTGATCAGCGCCTGCAGGCTGGCTTTATCTGCCGCCGACAGCTTCAACCGGATCTTATGATCCATTT
>NZ_JCAMRT010000100.1:0-641 GCF_059821225.1 Paenibacillus sp. sg306046 | reverse complement strand
GTATATTTATTAACTGGACAGTCAAAAGTTCTACATCTTTAAGAAGCAAGCGATTTAGCGTCCGGCAAGGCCATTTTTTGCTTGGAACGAATAATTTGGGTTAGTGAAAGCTGTGAATTTTGGGCAAACAGGCTAAAAATCGATTTGCGAAAGTAGGCGACAACCGTTGCCTCCGAGACGATGGACTTGGAGGGTGTGCGGAGATAACGGAAAAACAAACCCGGCTTCTGTCCGGAAAAACGCAAAGCGATCAATTGAACCAGTCCCGTTGCAATGACGCTGCACCTAACAAATCCTTCGATGGCTTGCAAGGTCAAATGAATTCGCTTTCGCTGCTGCTCGTCTGTCACGCGTTCCAAAGGATCCGGTTCGCCTTTCCGACGATAGCGGCTGAGCTTCGGCATGGCTGAACTCCAGAAGCGGTAGCCAAATGCACCAATGACTTGTTTCATTTCTCGAAATGTACATTCGATCTTGAAGCGATAGCTGTACGCGGTGAGGATCTGCAAGGGTTCCAGCGTCAGGTCGGTGCTTACAAATATCGAAAAACGCTCTTCCTGCTTGACGAGTACAAAACGCAGTTTCTGGTACAATCCCTGCCCCCATAACAAATCCACAAACAGAAAGGATACCGTTTCTTC